>NZ_JBAPLU010000019.1:0-91524 GCF_037083825.1 Klenkia sesuvii | reverse complement strand
TCACCACCCTGAACACGATCTCCACGATCGGGTCGTTCGTGCTGGGGGCCTCCACCATCCCGTTCCTGTACAACGTGGTGAAGTCCTGGAAGTACGGGCAGCTGGCCCTGCGCGATGACCCCTGGGGCCACGGCAACTCCCTGGAGTGGGCCACCTCCAGCCCCCCGCCCCGGCACAACTTCCTGGAGATCCCCCGCATCCGCTCCGAACGCCCCGCCTTCGAGCTGCACTACCCCCACCTCCGCGAACGACTGGAGGCGGAGGCGCACGCCGGCAGCAAGCACACGCCCTACGCCAGCGAGCTGCTCGACGGCACCGGCAAGCGCGCCGGGGTCAACGACCCCGACCCGCTCTAGCCACCAGCTGCTCCGACGACGCCCCGCAGGCCACCGGCCGGCGGGGCGTCGTCCGTGCGGGGGCGGGATGCCCGGGCGCGGGCGGCGGGGTGCGGACGGTGGGGTGCGGACGGCGGGGTGCGTGCCCGGTCGTGGTCGGGCGTCGGGCACGATGTCGGCCGTGACCGGCCCCGCCCAGGACGCCCCCGCCCAGGACGCACCCGCCTCCGACGCCGTCCGCGGCACCCCGCACCAGGCCCCGGCGACCGCCGTCCCGCACGCCGGGGCGTTGTTGACGGTCACCGGTGCCGACCGACCCGGCGTGACCGCCCGGCTGTTCGCCGCGCTCGCCGAGCTGCCCGCGCTCGAGGTGGTCGACGTCGAGCAGGTCGTGGTGCACGGCCAGCTCGTCCTGGGGGTGGTCGTCCACGAGCACGGCGGGCGCGACGAGGCCGACCTGGTCTCCCGGCTGGTCGGACCGGCCTCGACCGTCGGGGCGGCGTCGGGGGTGCAGGTACGCGTCGAACCGGCCCGTGGTGCGCACGCCCTGGCCGCCGACGGGGTTCGCCGGCACCACGTCATCGTGCTCGGCCGACCGGTGCCGCCGGACGCCGTCGGCGGCGCCGCGCGGGCCATCGCCGACGTCGGCGGGAACATCGACGCCATCCGCCGGCTGTCGGACTACCCGGTCACCAGCTTCGAGCTGACCGTCTCGGGGGCCGAGGCGGGCCGGTTGCGCGCGGCCCTCGGTGCCGTGGCCGCGGCGACCGGGGCCGACATCGCCGTCGAGCAGGTGGGCCTGGCCCGCCGCAGCAAGCGGCTGATCGTGCTCGACGTGGACTCCACGCTGGTGCGCGGCGAGGTCATCGACGAGCTGGCCGCCCGGGCCGGCCGGGCTGCGGAGGTCGCCCGGATCACGGCCGCGGCGATGAACGGCGAGCTGGACTTCGAGCAGTCGCTGCGGGCGCGGGTGGCGGCGCTGGCCGGGTTGCCGGTCGGGGTGCTGGACGAGGTGCGCGAGCACCTGGTGCTCACGCCGGGGGCGCGCACGCTCATCCGCACCCTGCAGCGGCTGGGGTTCCGGTGCGGCATCGTCTCCGGCGGCTTCACCCAGATCACCGACCCGCTGGCCGACTCGCTCGGCCTGGACTTCGCGGCCGCCAACACCCTGGAGGTCGCCGAGGGCGTCCTCACCGGTGGTCTGGTGGGGGAGATCGTCGACCGGCCCGGCAAGGCGCGCGCGCTGGCCCGGTTCGCCGCCGAGCACGGCATCCCGCTGGAGCAGACGGTGGCGGTCGGCGACGGCGCCAACGACCTGGACATGCTGACCACCGCCGGGCTGGGCATCGCGTTCAACGCCAAGCCGTTCGTCCGCGAGCAGGCGCACACCGCGCTCAACCAGCCCTACCTGGACGCCGTTCTGCAGGTCCTGGGCTTCACCCGCGACGAGGTCCTCGACGCGGCATGATCACCAGCGCTGGGGCTCCCCGTGCAGCTGGACGCCGGCCGTGGTGAGCTGCTCGAGGGCGGCTGCGGTCGTGCCCTCGGCCACCCCGACGGTCAGCGGGAGCAGCACGCGCGTCCCGAACCCGGCCGCGACGGCGTCCAGGGCCGTGGCCCGTACGCAGTGGTCGGTGGCGATGCCGACCACGTCGACCTCGTCGACGCCGTGCGAGCGCAACCAGTCGGCGAGCCCGACACCGTCGCTGGCGCCCTCGAAGCCGGAGTAGGCGGCGGCGTGCTCACCCTTGTCGAACACCGCCTGCAGCACCCCGCGGTCGAGGTCGGGGTGCAGCTCGACACCGCCGGTGCCCACCACGCAGTGCGCCGGCCACGTGTCCAGGTAGTCGGGGGTGGCCGAGAAGTGCGGGCCCGGGTCGACGTGGTGGTCGCGGGTGGCGACGACGTGGGCGTAGTGGCCCTGCTCGAGCCCCTGGCCGGCGTGCACGGTGACGGCGCGGGCCACCGCGGCCCCGCCGGCCACGGCGAGGCTGCCGCCCTCGCAGAAGTCGTTCTGCACGTCGACGACGATCAGTGCGCGGGTCATGCGTCGACCGTATCGATGGCCGGCTCGCCGCGGGACAGCGACCAGGCCTCGGTCGGCAGGGTCGCCCGCACCTGCTCGTGGTGCTCGCGCGCGGCCCGCAGCCAGCCGACCGGGTCGTGGTCGACGACCGGGCGACCGTCGCGCACCAAGGGCACCAGCAGGTCGCGGTCCCCGGCCCGGGGGTCGACGGCGTGCGGGGACACCACCTCGGCGGTCGCCGTCCCGGCCGGGTCGTGCCTGCGGACGGCGCCCTTGCGGCCGCCCACCGAGCGCTTGCCCTCGGAGTTCTTGGCCACCGGGGTCCCGTCGCGCTCGACCAGCTTGTAGACCATGCCGGCGGTGGGGGAGCCCGAGCCGGTCACCAGCGAGGTGCCCACGCCGTACCCGTCGACGGGCGCGGCGGCCAACGCGGCGATGGCGTACTCGTCGAGGTCGCTGGTGACGGTCACCCGGGTGCGGTGCGCGCCGAGGGAGTCCAGCAGCGCGCGGGCCTGCACGGCGAGGTCGCCCAGGTCGCCGGAGTCCAGGCGGACCGCGCCCAGCTCGGGACCGGCCACCTCGATCGCCGTCCGGATGCCCTGCATCGTGTCGTAGGTGTCCACCAGCAACGTCGTCCCCGTGCCGAGCGCGGCGACCTGGGCGCGGAACGCGCCGGCCTCGTCGTCGTGCAGGAGCGTGAAGGCGTGCGCGCTGGTCCCGGCGGTGGGCACCCCGTAGCGGGCGCCGGCGGCCAGGTTGGAGGTCGAGGCGAAGCCGACCAGCCAGGCGGCGCGGGCAGCGGCCACCGCGGCCTCCTCGTGGGTCCGCCGGGACCCCATCTCGATGCAGGGGCGGCCGCCGGCCGCGCCGACCATGCGGGCGGCGGCCGAGGCGATGGCGCTGTCGTGGTTGAGCACCGAGAGGACGAGGGTCTCCAGGAGCACGGCCTCGCCGAAGGGGGCGCGGACGCTGAGCACCGGGCTGCCCGGGAAGTAGACCTCGCCCTCGGCGTAGCCGTCGACGTCCCCGGTGAACCGGAACCCGGCCAGCCGGTCCAGCAGCGCCGGGTCGGTGAGCCCCTGGTCGCGCAGCGCGGCGAGCTCGGCGTCGCCGAACCGGAAGGCGGTCAGGGCCTCGAGCAACCGGCCGGTGCCGGCCAGGACGCCGTAGCGGCGCCCGTGGGGCAGCCGCCGGGCGAACACCTCGAAGGTGCACGCGCGGTCGGCCGTGCCGTCGGCGAGGGCGGCGGCGAGCATCGTCAGCTCGTAGCGGTCGGTCAGCATCACCGGGCTGAGGGCCATGGGCAGGAAGCCTAGAGTGGACGGGTGGCTGCACCGCTCGCGCCCGAGAGGACGCCCGACACCACCACCGGCACCGAGCACGAGCTCGACCGCCCGTGGGTGACCGTGGTGTGGGACGACCCGGTCAACCTCATGACCTACGTGACCTTCGTGCTGCAGGAGCTGTTCGGGTACGACGAGCAGAAGGCCACCACCCTGATGCTCCAGGTGCACCACGAGGGCAAGGCCATCGTCAGCTCCGGCCCGCGCGAGCGCATGGAGCACGACACGAGCCGGCTGCACGCCTACGGGTTGTGGGCCAGCTACCAGCGCGACTCGTGACGCCCTTCCGTCGCCGCGGTGACCGCGTCGAGGCCGTGTTCGGTGCCGCCGAGTCCGGCGTCCTGGTCCTGCTGCTCGACCAGCTGGCGCAGGTGCTGTCCGGCGACCCGCCCACGGGTACCGCCGCCGACGACCCGGTCGTGGCGCGGCTGTTCCCGGCCGGTCACGCCACCGACGCCGAGCTGGCCCGCGACTACCGCGAGCTCACCGGGGCCACCCTGCGGGACGGGAAGGCCGAGGACCTGGCCCTGGTGCGGGCCACGCTCCCGGTCGACGGCGGCGCCGTCCGGCTGGACACCGACCAGGCCCGCTCCTGGCTGCGCACCACCAACGACCTGCGGCTGGCGCTGGGCACCCGGCTGGGCATCACCGCCGAGGGCGCCCCCCAGGGCGCCGACGAGGCCCAGGCGTCGGTCTACCACTGGCTCACCGCCGTGCAGGGGTCCCTCGTCGACGCGCTCGCGGCTGCCGGGGGCCGCCCGAGGTGAGCACCACCAGCGCTGCCAGCAGCAGGTCCAGCGCGAAGGCCACGTAGACGAGGCTGGGCACGTCGCGCAGGTCACGCACCAGCGCACCCACCGAGGCCACCAGCACCAGCGCGGAGAGTGCGAGGATGGCCAGCAGGCCCAGGCTGCGCCCGACCAGGACCACGACGAACTCCGACCGGCTGGCCCCGCCGGGGCGCAGGTTGCGGGGTCCGCGGCGGGTCAGCCGACGCAGGCCCACCACGAGGGCCGGCAGGGCCACGACCACGACGCCGACGACCATCAGGACCAGAATCACCACGGTCCCGGACCGTACCGGTACGGCGGGGCCGGCCACCGCGTGCGGCCGACCCTGCCGGCCGCACGTAGGATGCCGAACGTGCTGCGCATCGACCGGGCGTCCTACGACGCGATCGTCGCGCACGCACGCCGTGACCACCCCGACGAGGCGTGCGGCGTCGTCGCCGGGCCCGACGGCAGCGACCGGCCCGAGCGGTTCATCCCGATGCTCAACGCCGCCCGGTCGCCCACGTTCTACGAGTTCGACAGTGCCGACCTGCTGGCGCTCTACCGCGAGATGGACGACCGCGACGAGGTCCCGGTCGTCGTCTACCACTCGCACACCGCCACCGAGGCCTACCCCTCGCGCACCGACATCAGCTACGCGTCCGAGCCCTTCGCGCACTACGTGCTGGTCTCCACCCGCGAGCACGGCGAGCAGACCGGCCTGGTGGGCGACGACGTCGAGTTCCGCAGCTTCCGGATCGTCGACGGCGTGGTCACCGAGGAGGACGTCGACGTCGTCGAGTCCTACCTGTTCGGGCACTCGCCCACCACCGTCGTCTACGACTGAACCGGCGGAATGCCGGTCACGAGCTGACCGTTCGCTCCCGTAGAGACCCTCCTCGCCGCGTGCTGCGCGAGGTGACCCCACCCCACGAAAGGCACGAGACCCATGGCCATCGAGGTCCGGATCCCGACCATCCTGCGCACCCACACCGGCGGCAACAAGACCGTCTCCGGCTCCGGTGCCACCCTCGGCGCGCTGGTCGAGGACATCGACAACCAGCACCCCGGCATCAAGGGCCGTCTGGTCACCGACGAGGGCAAGCTGCACCGCTTCGTCAACGTGTACGTCAACGACGAGGACGTCCGGTTCACCGGTGCGCTGGACACCGAGCTCAAGGACGGCGACTCGGTCACCATCCTGCCCGCGGTCGCCGGCGGCTGATCGCGATGGCCCGGTTCGCCTCCCTCGTCGACTCCCTCGGCGGCACACCCCTGGTGGGGCTGCCGTCCTTGTCGCCGACCCCCGACGTCCGGCTGTGGGCCAAGCTCGAGGACCACAACCCGACCGGGTCGATCAAGGACCGGGCGGCCATCGCCATGGTCGAGGCCGCGGAGAAGGAGGGCCGGCTGCACCCCGGCTCGACCATCCTGGAGCCCACCAGCGGCAACACCGGCATCTCGCTGGCCATGGTCGCCCGGCAGCGTGGCTACCGGCTGATCTGCGTCATGCCCGAGAACACCTCGGTCGAGCGGCGCCAGCTGCTCGAGATGTACGGCGCGCAGATCATCAGCTCGCCGGCCGCCGGCGGCAGCAACCAGGCGGTCGCCCAGGCCAAGGAGCTGGCCGCGCAGAACCCCGACTGGGTGATGCTCTACCAGTACGGCAACCCGGCCAACGCCGAGGCGCACTACACCGGCACCGGGCCCGAGATCGTCGCCGACCTGCCCTCCATCACGCACTTCGTCGCGGGGCTGGGCACCACCGGCACCCTGATGGGCGTGGGGCGCTACCTGCGCGAGCACAAGCCCGGTGTCCAGGTCATCGCGGCCGAGCCGCGGTACGGCGAGCTGGTGTACGGGCTGCGCAACATCGACGAGGGCTTCATCCCCGAGTTGTACGACCCCGAGATGCTCGACGGCCGGTTCTCCGTCGGGCCCGACGACGCCGTGCACCGCACCCGTCAGCTGGTCGAGCGCGAGGGCATCTTCGCCGGCATCTCCACCGGCGCGATCCTGCACGCGGCGCTGGGCATCGCCGACAAGGAGGTCGCGGCCGGCCGGAAGGCCGACATCTGCTTCATCGTCTGCGACGGCGGGTGGAAGTACCTCTCCACCGGCGCCTACGCCGGCACCCTGGACGAGGCCACCGCCGCGCTCGAGGGCCAGCTGTGGGCCTGAGCCCCGACGACCTCGCCCCCGACCTGCACGTCCCGGCCCAGGGCATCCTCTTCGACAACGACGGGGTGCTGGTGGACTCGCTGCCGGCCGTCGAGAGCGCGTGGTCGCGCTGGGCGCACGCCCACGACCTGGAGCCGGGGCAGGCGTTGGCGATCGTGCACGGACGCCGGGCCGTGGACACCGTCGCGGCGCTGCTGCCCGAGGACCGTCGCGCGGCCGGGGTCGAGCTGATCGACGCCCTCGAGATCGAGGACGCCGGCCTGGTGGCCGCCATGGGCGGGGTGCCGGCGCTGCTGGCGATGCTGCCGCCGGGCTCGTGGGCCGTGGTCACCTCCGGCACGCGGGCGCTGGCCACCGCCCGGTTGCAGGCCGCCGGCCTCCCGGTGCCCGAGGTCTTCGTCACCGCCGACGACGTCGTGGCCGGCAAGCCCGACCCGGCCGGCTACCTGGCCGCCGCGGCCGGGCTCGGGCTGCCGCCGGCCCGAGCGCTGGTCGTCGAGGACAGCCCCAGCGGCATCCAGGCAGGTCAGGCCGCCGGCTGCCCGGTGCTGGGCATCGGGGAGGAGGCGCTGGACAGCGGCGCCGAGGTCGTCGTCCGGGACCTGGCCGGGGCCCGGTGGGCCGGCTACGGACTGCTGCTGCCGGCCGCCACCGTGCTGCGCGGGCCGGGTCGGCACTAGCCTTCACCCCGATGGGGACCCAGCCGAGCGCCACCGCACCGATCGGGGTGTTCGACTCCGGGGTGGGCGGGTTGACCGTCGTCCGGGCCATCCTGGACCAGTTGCCGCACGAGGCGGTGCGCTACGTCGGCGACACCGCGCACGGTCCCTACGGTCCGCTGCCGATCGCCGAGGTGCGCCGGCACTCCCTGGCCGTCATGGACGACCTGGTCGAGGCCGGGGTCAAGCTGCTGGTGGTGGCGTGCAACTCGGCCAGCGCCGCGGGGCTCCGCGACGCGCGCGAGCGCTACGACGTCCCGGTGGTGGAGGTCGTGCTGCCCGCCGTGCGCCGGGCCACCGCGGCCACCCGCAGCGGACGGGTCGGGGTCATCGGCACCACGGCCACCATCACCTCCGGTGCCTACGCCGACGCGTTCGCCGCCGCCCCGCACATCACCGTCACCAGCGCCGCCTGCCCCAGCTTCGTCGATTTCGTCGAGCGCGGGGTGACCAGCGGCCGGCAGCTGCTGGGTCTCGCGCAGGCCTACCTCGAGCCGCTGCAGGCCGCCGAGGTGGACACCGTCGTGCTGGGCTGCACCCACTACCCGCTGCTCACCGGCGTGCTCTCGCTGGTGCTCGGGCCGGGGGTCACCCTGGTGTCCAGCGCCGAGGAGACCGCGCAGGACGTCTACCGGGTGCTCACCACCGCCGACCGGCTCCGCCCGGACGACGCCCCGCCGCCCCGGCACGCCTTCCTGGCCACCGGGGACCCCGAGCCCTTCGCCCGGTTGGGTCGCCGCTTCCTCGGCCCGGTCGTGGAGACGGTGGTACCCGCATGAGGCTCATCGTCGTCGGCTGCTCGGGCTCGGGCCCGGGGCCGGACTCCCCGGCGTCGTGCTACCTGGTCGAGCACGACGGGTACCGCCTGGTGCTCGACCTGGGCAGCGGCGCGTTCGGCGCGCTGCAGCGGGTGCTGCCGCCCGACGACGTCGACGCCGTCCTGCTCTCGCACCTGCACGCCGACCACTGCCTCGACGTGGCGCCCTACACGGTCTGGCGCCGGTACTCCGGCCTGGCCACCCGCGGTCCGGTGCCGCTGTACGCGCCGGTGGGCGCCGACCGGCGGCTGCGGTTGGCCTACGACCTCTCCGACGGGCCGATCGACGACGTGTTCGAGGTGTTCGGCATCGGGGCCGGCTCGTTCGAGCTCGGCCCCTTCCAGGTGCAGACGGCGCGCACCGCGCACCCGGTGGAGTGCTACGCGTTCCGGCTCACGGCCGGGGGCCGGTCGCTGGTCTACACCGGGGACACCGGGGCCTGCGCCGCCGTCGTGGAGCTGGCCCGCGGGGCCGACGTCCTGCTGGCCGAGGCCGCCCACCCCGACGTCCCCGGGTTGCCGCCGGATCTGCACCTGACCGGCCGCGAGGCCGGCGAGCACGCCCGCGACGCCGGCGTCGGCCGGCTGCTGCTCACCCACGTGCCGTCGTGGGTGGACCCGGCCGCGCAGCTGGCGTCGGCGTCGGCGGTGTTCCCGGCGGCCGAGCTGGTCGCCCCGCTCGGGGTCTACGACCTCTGATGGACGGCGTCACCTTCTCCTCGCTGGACGACGAGCTGGGTGACGGCCTCGGCGTGACCAAGCGGGCGCTGGTCGAGCACTACGACGCGTTCGCTGACCGGCTGGTTCCGCTGCTGTCGGGGCGCCCGCTGACCATGGTGCGCATCCGGCCGAGGGCGGCGGCGTTCGTGCAGCGGGACATCCCGAAGGGGGCGCCCGACTGGGTGCGCACGGTGGCCACCTGGTCCGACCGCACGCGGCGCGAGGTGCACCAGGTGCTCGTGGAGGATCGGCGCACCCTGCTCTGGCTGGCCAACCAGCGAGCGGTGGAGCTGCACGTGCCGTTCTCGCCCGTCGTCGACGGCGCGTTCGCCGAGCCAACGGGGCTCGTGCTCGACCTCGACCCGCCGGACGGCGGGCCCTTCTCGCGGGTCGTGGCGGTGGCGCGGCTGGCCCGGGAGGCGCTCGCCGCCGCCGGGCTGGCCGCGGCGGTGAAGACCAGCGGTTCACGGGGGCTGCACGTGGTGGTGCCGGTGCGCGGCTCGTCGCACGAGGACGTCGCCGCGGCCACCCGCGCGCTCGCCGCCCGCACGGCGGCGCTGGACCCGTCGGTGGCGACGACGGAGTACGTGGTGGCCGAGCGGGGCGACCGGGTGTTCGTCGACTCCACCCGGTCGGGGCGCGGCACGGTCGCCGTCGCGTGGTCGCCGCGGGCCCGGCCAGGGCTGCCGGTCTCGGTGCCCGTCGCCTGGGACGACCTCGACGGTGCCTCCCCGCAGGGCGTCACGGTCGCCGACGCCGCCGGACGCTTCCCCGACGACCCGTGGACGGCGTCGCTGCCCGCCCCGCAGGTCCTGCCGGTCGACCTGGTCGCCGAGGGCCACACCATCCCCGTCGCCCGGGTCGCCGCCATGCACGAGGGCAAGCGCCGCAAGAAGGCCGCCGAGGGCGGCTGAGCTCGGCCCGGCGGCAGCAGCGCCGGGCCGAGCTCCACCACGTAGCGACCGGGCGGTCAAGCCGGTCTGTGGACGAGCGGCCGCTGTCCACAGGTACCCATCGGCAGGTCCGGATCGGTCGGACCCGGTCGGCACGGTGCCGTGCATGACGACAGCACAGGAGAACGCCTGGCTCGACCAGGAGGAGAGCTACCTCGCCCAGGTGCTCAGGGCGCACCGGTGGGCGGTGCAGTACGTCGCCGCCGGCGAGGAGCCCGACGAGCCGCCGTTCGGCTACACGATCGGGATGCACGGCATGGTGCACCCGGAGCTCGTCGTGGTCGGTCTCGGGTCGGTCGAGAGCCACGCCCTGCTGCAGCGGGTGGCCACCATGGTGGTGGCCGGCCGTGACCTGGTACCGGGGGAGCAGCTGTCGCTGCCCGAGCGCGACGTCACGGTCGAGCAGCTGCCGAACCCGGGGGAGGTGGTCCTGGGCGCCAACCGGCTGTACCGCCGCCCGGAGGTGCTGTCGGT
The DNA here is from genome assembly GCF_037083825.1 of Klenkia sesuvii. NCBI lineage: Bacteria > Bacillati > Actinomycetota > Actinomycetes > Geodermatophilales > Geodermatophilaceae > Klenkia > Klenkia sesuvii. The sequence goes on along the minus strand of NZ_JBAPLU010000019.1, from coordinate 81,186 downwards.
GGAGGCCTTCCAGCTGACCTGGGCGCACGACGGCGCGTACCCGTGGGACCCGCACTACCCGTGCGACCCGGCTGCCTGTCAGCCGCGCCCCGGCACCTGGCGAGCCTGATGCTGACGACGTCGCCATCCACGCCGGCCATGACCAGATCGGTGACTGCTGCTACGTCCGCGGCGCGGAGCGGGCCGGGTCCTCGTCACGGTCAGCCACGGATGGTCAGCAGAGAATTACCTGATCAGAGGCCTGTTCTGACCCCGTTTCTGTCGGACCCCTCTGGTGGACTGGGCCCATGACGAGGACGGGCCGGCGGTTCTGGGTGGAGGTGTCCCCTCGCTTCGCCGCGCCCGTTCCGCCCCGGCTGGAGGGCAGCGTGCCGCGGTTGACCGCGTTGGCGGTGGCTGCTGGTCTGGACGGGGCGGAGCTGGATGCGGAGTTGGCGTCGGTGCACCGCCAACGTTCGTCGCTGGCCGCCTACGAGCTGGGGTTGATCGAACGCAAGGCCACCCTGGGTGCCCGGCCACCGTTGCCGTTCGGGCCGGTCACCCGCTCCGACACCCGCACCGCGACCCACCACGGGGGCAGCGTGCCCGACCTGCTGGACGAGGAGGAGGCCGCGACCCTGCAGGGCGCCGATGACTTCCTGCCTGATGAGGTGGCGGTGCTGCTGAACGCCTCGGTGCCCTCCACCCGCCACCACGTCGACCACGCCCTGACCCTGGTTCGACAATTCCCCGGGGTGTGGCATGCACTGGCCGACCAGCGGATCGATGAGTCGCGGGCGCGGGCGATCGTGAAGGCGCTCAAGCACCAGGCTGCATCGTGGGGTGGTCCGGTCGACGACGGCATCGTCGACGCGTTGGCTGCGTGCGGGGTGGGGTGGGCCGAGCGCGGTTGTGGGCCCACGGCGTTGCACGACCGGCTGGTGGCGGCGTTGATCGCCGCCGATCCGGATGCGGCTGATCGGCGTCGGGAGATGTCGAAGCGTGGCGCGGACGCGGTCGTGGTGGGCACCGGTGACGGGTTGGGTGAGCTGCGGCTGCTGCACGTGGACCTGGCTGATCTGACGCTGGCGAGGGCGCAGGTCGATGCCTACGCGCGGAGGATGAAGGCTGACGGTGACGAGCGGCCGATCGGGCAGATCCGGGTCGCTGTGGTGCTGGCGTTGATCATGCGGCCGTGGGAAGCGCGGGACCCGGCGGTGGCGCACGTGACGGTCAACGCCGACCTGGCCGACCTGCTGCTGCCCGACCTCGAGCCGCTGCTGCCCACCGTCCCTGAGAACAGCGACGGGGACGCCGGTCCCGCCGACCTCACCGACGCCGGCCCTTCTGGCATGGCGGACGACGGTCAGGTCGGCGGGGCCGTCTCTGCTGACGAGGACGGCCACGCCGCCGGCGCGGACGCTGAGACCGACCACGAACTCGGCGGTGGCGACCCCACGAAGCGTGCAGCTCCCGGAGGCGACGTCGGCACTGCGCCTCCACCCGGGGCCATCGGGACAGGGGCACCCGGAACCGAGGGGACAGCCATGCCCGCGACCGGCGGGACAGCTCTGCCCAGCGGCGGGTCGCAGGTCGGCGACGTCGGCGGGATGCCCGTCAGCCCGGCGGCGGTGCGCGAACTGCTCCGGCGCATCGACGCCCTGGGCTTGACCCACCCGATCGGCGGTCACCTCGCGTTCACCATCACCGGCGGTCGAGGCCGGCTGCTGGCCGTCGCCACCCCCGAGGAGCTCGAAGCCGCCGCCAGGACGGGCCAGGGGCTCAGCCCGCCGCCGGCCACACCCGGCTACCGGCCAACCGCGGCCCAGTACCGGTACCTGCGCGCCCGCGACCGGCACTGCCGCTTCCCCGGCTGCCGCCAGACCGCCCTGCACGCCGACGCAGACCACGTCGTCCCCTACGACCACCACGACCCCGCACGCGGCGGGAGGACCTGCGTCCGCAACCTGGTGATGCTCTGCCGACGCCACCACCTGCTCAAGACCCACGCCCCCGGCTGGGCCTTCGCCCTCGACCCCGACGGCATCCTGCACGTCACCACCCCCGGCGGCACCACCCGCAGCACCCGGCCACCGGCCGCCGGCGAGGTACTCGACCTCCTCCGCCCCGCCCCGCCACCCCACGACCCGGCAGCGGACCCACCCCCGTTCTGAGGCGGGCCGGCGGGGTCACCGGGCTGAGAGCTGCCCGGGGAGATCTGTGGAGATGTCCGGGGAGCCCGCCGGCCCGGGCTCCCCGGAGTGCGTCAGGCTTCGACTTCGCGGCGGTCCTCCGACCACATCGTGTGGAACGACCCCTCGGCGTCGACGCGCTTGTAGGTGTGCGAGCCGAAGCGGTCACGCAGGCCCTGGATCAGTGCGGCAGGGGAGCGCTCGGCGCGCAGCCCGTCGTAGTAGGACAGCGCGCTGGCGGAGCCGGGCACCGGCACCCCGTGCCGCGCGGCCCCGGCCACGACCTGCCGCCAGCCCTCCTGCGCGTCGGCGACGGCGTCCCGGAAGTACTCGTTGGTGAGCAGCGTCGTCAGGTCGGGCTCGTCGGTGAACACCTGCCGCACCCGGTCCAGGAACGCGGCCCGGATGATGCACCCGTCCCGCCAGATCGCGGCCAGCGCAGCCCGGTCCACGTCCCAGCCGTGCTCCTCCGCGCCCCGCGCGATCTGGTCGAACCCCTGCGAGTACGCCACCACCTTCGCCGCGTAGAGGGCCTGCCGCACCGATTCGGTGAACGCCTCCCGGTCGGCCACCTGGTCGTCCCAGTCGCGGTCCGGGCCGGGCAGGACCTCCTGAGCGGCACGGCGCTGGTCGCGGTGCCCCGACAGCGCACGGGCGAAGACCGCCTCGGCGATGCCCGACACCGGCGTGCCGAGGTCCAGCGCCGACTGCACCGTCCAGCGCCCGGTGCCCTTCTGCTCGGCCTCGTCGAGCACGACGTCGACGAACGGCGCCCCGCTGCGCTCGTCGGTGTGGCGCAGCACGTCGGCGGTGATCTCGATCAGGTACGACTGCAGGTCGCCCTCGTTCCAGGTGGCGAACACGTCGCCGATCTCGGCCGGGGACATGCCCAGGCCCTGCCGCAGCAGGTCGTAGGCCTCGGCGATCAGCTGCATGTCGGCGTACTCGATGCCGTTGTGCACCATCTTGACGAAGTGGCCGGCACCGTCGGTGCCCACGTGCGTGCAGCACGGCTCGCCGTCGACGTGCGCGGAGATGTCCTCCAGCACCGGCCCGACGATCGCGTAGGCCTCCGCCGACCCGCCGGGCATGATGCTCGGCCCGTTCAGCGCGCCCTCCTCGCCGCCGCTGATCCCGCAGCCCACGAAGTGGACCCCCCGCTCGGCCAGCTCCCGCGTGCGGCGGATCGTGTCGGTGAACCGGGCGTTGCCGCCGTCCACCAGCACGTCGCCCTCGGCCAGCAGCGGCGCCAGCTCCTCGATCACCGCATCGGTCGGGTCCCCGGCGGCGACCATCACCACCACCGTGCGCGGCTGCTCGAGGGCGTCCACCAGCTCCTGCGGGGAGTCCGCGCGCACGAAGTCGCCCTCGTCGCCGTGCGCCTCGAGCAGGGCGTCGGTCTTCGCGGCCGTGCGGTTGTGCACCACCACCTGGTGGCCGTGCCGGGCGAGGTTGCGGGCGAGGTTGGCGCCCATGGTCGCGAGGCCGGTGACCCCGATCTGTCCGCTCATGCCGTCGGTCGTGCCCGACCGACCGGCGGCCTAACCGAGACCGAGGTCCCGGCGCAGCTTGGCGACGTGCCCGGTGGCCTTGACGTTGTAGGCGGCCTTCTCGATGCGGCCCTCGGCGTCGACGACGAAGGTCGACCGGATCACGCCGACGACCTCCTTGCCGTACAGCTTCTTCGGCCCGTAGGCGCCGTAGGCCTGCAGCACGGACGTGTCCTGGTCGGACACCAGCGTGATCGACAACGACTCCTGCTCGCGGAAGCGCTGCAGCTTCTCCGGTGCGTCGGGGGAGATGCCGATGATGTCCAGCCCCGCCTCGGCGAACTCGCCGGCCGCGGCGGTGAAGTCGACGGCCTGGGTGGTGCAGCCCGGCGTCAGCGCAGCGGGGTAGCAGTACACGACCACCCGTCGGCCGCGGTATGACGACAGCGACACCTCGGTGCCGTCGGGACCGGGGAGGGTGAAGTCGGGCGCGGGGTCACCGGGGGACAGGCGGGTGGCAGCGGCGCTCTCGGTCATGCGGGCATCGTGGCAGATCCCGATCCGGGCCCGCCGACGAGACCACGGGGTCAGCCGGGCAGGAAGCTCAACCGCACGTGCCGGGTCGGGTTGTCGCCGTTGGTGTCGACGAAGCAGATGCGCTGCCAGGTGCCCAGCGCGAGCCGGCCCTCGAGCACCGGCACCGTGGCGTGCGGGGGCACGAACGCGGGCAGCACGTGGTCGCGGCCGTGCCCGGGGGAGCCGTGCCGGTGCCGCCACCGGCCGTCGGTGGGCAGCAGGACGTCCAGCTGGGCCAGCAGGTCGTCGTCGCTCCCGGCGCCGGTCTCGATGATCGCGATGCCGGCGGTGGCGTGCGGGACGAACACCTGCAGCAGGCCGTCGCCCTCGGCGCCCACGAACTCGGCGCACTCGTCGGTCAGGTCGACGACGGCGGGGGCGCCGCCGGTGCGCAGCTGGCGCAGTTCCGATCGCATCGCCCCATCCTGCCCCGGACGGGAGGTCACTACCCTCGGGCCACGTGACCCGCCCCGACGGCCGCAGCGCCGACCAGCTCCGCCCGGTGACCATCACCCGCCACTGGCTCGACCACGCCGAGGGGTCGGTGCTGGTCGAGTTCGGGCGCACCCGCGTGCTCTGCGCGGCCAGCGTCACCGAGGGCGTGCCGCGGTGGCGTCGTGGCTCCGGGCTGGGCTGGGTCACCGCCGAGTACGCGATGCTGCCGCGGGCCACCCACACCCGCAGCGACCGCGAGTCGGTCAAGGGCAAGGTCGGCGGCCGCACCCACGAGATCAGCCGGCTCATCGGCCGCTCGCTGCGCGCGTCGATCGACCTCTCGGCGCTCGGCGAGAACTCGATCGCCCTGGACTGCGACGTGCTGCAGGCCGACGGCGGCACCCGGACCGCCGCCATCACCGGTGCCTACGTGGCCCTCGCCGACGCCGTCGCCCACCTCGGCGAGCGCGGCAAGCTGGCGAAGACGCAGCCGCTGGTGCAGTCGGTCGCCGCGGTCAGCGTCGGGGTGATCGACGGCGAGCCCCGCCTGGACCTCGCCTACGAGGAGGACGTGCGCGCCGGCACCGACATGAACGTCGTCTGCACCGGTGACGGCGGCTTCGTCGAGGTGCAGGGCACGGCCGAGGGCGCCGTCTTCGACCGGGCCACCCTCGACCAGCTGCTCGACCTCGCCGTCGCGGGCTGCGCCGACCTCACCCGCATCCAGGCCGAGGCGCTGCAGGGTGGTGCGGCCCGGTGACCCGCCTGCTGCTGGCCACCCGCAACGCCGGCAAGCTCACCGAGCTGCAGCGGCTGCTGGCCACCGCCGTCCCCGGCGTGGAGGTGCTCGGCCTGCGCGACGTCGACGAGTACCCCGAGGCCCCCGAGACCGGCGCGACGTTCGAGGAGAACGCCCTGCTCAAGGCACGCGAGGCCGTGCAGCACACCGGGCTGCCGGCGGTGGCCGACGACTCGGGCATCGCGGTCGACGCCCTCAACGGCATGCCGGGCATCCTGTCCGCGCGCTGGTCGGGCCGGCACGGCGACGACCCGGCCAACACCGCGCTGCTGCTCGGCCAGCTCGCCGACGTGCCCGACGAGCGCCGCGGTGCCGCGTTCGTCTGCGCAGCGGCGCTGGTGCTGCCCGACGGCACCGAGCGGGTGCTGCGCCGCGAGTGGCGCGGTGTCGTCGTCCGCGAGCCGCGGGGCAGCAACGGCTTCGGCTACGACCCGGTCTTCGTCCCCGAGGGGCTCGACCGCACCTCGGCCGAGCTCGAGCCCGCCGAGAAGGACGCCGCCAGCCACCGCGGCCAGGCGTTCGCCGCGCTGCTCCCGGTGGTCGCCGAGCTGCTGGGCTGACGCCGGGGCGCGGGCCGCCCCGGTCGCCATGGTCCGTCGTGGTCCGTCGTGGCCGTCGTGGCCGCCATCGCCGTCGTGCGCGGCGGTCTCTCCGCGGGGTGGCCCGGGTCAGCGCATCGGGTGATCGGGGCCCGGCCGGGGTCACCCGCAGGTGGGGAGCCGCCGCCGAGCGCTTGCACAGGGTCGCGTGGGGCTGGTGGGGTTCATCCCGGTCCAGCAGCGGAGCGACGGGGGTGCGGGGTGGCAGGGGTCCGGGGTGCGGTCGTCGAGCGCGTGCCCGACGGCCCGGTACCGCGCATCGTCGTGCTGATCCCGGCCCACGACGAGGCCGCGACCATCACCGCCACCCTGCAGGCGCTCCGCTCGCAGACCCGGCAGCCCGACCGCGTCGTGGTCGTCGCCGACAACTGCACCGACGACACCGCCGCGCTCGCCGCCGCCTGCGGCGCCGAGGTGTTCGAGACCGTGGGCAACACCGACAAGAAGGCCGGCGCCCTCAACCAGGCCCTGCAGCGGCGCTTCCGCCGCACGGCGAGCACCGACCGCCGGGAGGGCACCGAGGCGCCTGCCTGGGTGGCCCGGCGCGGGCCCGACCGTCGCGCGCCGCAGACGGTGGGCGGACCCGACCTCGGCGACGACGACCTCGTGCTGGTCATGGACGCCGACACCCAGCTGGCCCCCGAGTTCGTGGCCGCGGCGGTCGAGAGCCTGGTGCGGTCGCCGCGGATGGGGGCCGCGGGTGGCCTCTTCTACGGCCAGCCCGGCGCGGGCCTGCTCGGCCAGCTGCAGCGCAACGAGTACACCCGGTACAGCCGCGAGATCGGCCGCACCGGCCGCGTCATGGTGCTCACCGGCACCGGGACGATGTTCCGCGTCCGGGCCCTGCGGGCCGTGGCCGAGGCCCGGGGCAGCACCCTGCCGGGCACCCACGGCCAGGTCTACGACACCCTGGCGCTGACCGAGGACAACGAGCTCACCCTGGCCCTCAAGACCCTCGGCTACCGGCTGACCAGCCCGATGGCCTGCGCCGTGGTCACCGAGATCATGCCGACGTGGGGCGACCTCTGGCGCCAGCGCATGCGCTGGCAGCGCGGCGCCCTGGAGAACCTGCGGCACTACGGCTGGACCCGGGTCACCCTGCGCTACTGGCTGCAGCAGGTCGGCATGGCCTTCGGCGTGCTCGCGTTCCAGGCCTACCTGGCCGTGATGGTCCTGTCCTTCACCATCGGCACCGGGCCCGCGTTCAGCTGGTTCTGGACCGCGGTCGGGCTGGTGTTCGTGCTCGAGCGGGTCGTCACGGTGGCCCGCGGCGGGCGCCGCGCGCAGGCCCTGGCGCTGCCGCTGCTGCCCGAGATGGCCTACGACCTGTTCCTGCAGGTCGTCTTCGTCCGTTCCCTCCTCGACGTCCTGCGGCGCCGTGAGGCGACGTGGCACCACCTCGCCCCGCCCGCCCCGGTCGCGGCCTGACACCCCGGAGAGGAGGTCCATCGTGTACAGCAAGGCGGGTTACGTGACCGCCAGCGGCGTCGGAGGTTCGACGACGCTGGCCTACACCGGCTTCGACAGCCTCGCCCTCGTCGTCGCGGCGGTGACGCTGCTCTTCGCGGGCATCGCGCTGCTCAAGCTGGTCCCGCGCCGCGCGCGCTGACCGTCCACGGCGGCGTCCCCCGGAGCCCGGGGTGCGCCGCCGTCGGGGCCTGCGGGCTCAGCGGTGCGCGGTCCAGCTGATGAACGCGATCGCCGCCGTGACGAACACCGGCGGGAACGCCAGCACGAGGAAGGCGGCCACCACGCGGTCGGTGCGCCAGCGCACGCGCAGCCGCGAGGGCAGCGCCCGCCGGCCCGCCGGCAGCGCCGCGGTCCCCGCGCCCGCTGCCCCGGCGCCCGCTGCCCCCGCGCCCGCTGCGCCCTCGCTCGTCGGCGCCGAGCGGGCCGCCTGCCAGGCCTCCACCCGCGCCCACCCCGGCGCCAGGCCGCACACCACGGCCATCACCGCGAGCGCGACCAGCACCGTCGGCAGCTCGTCCGGCCGCAGGACGGCGACGCCGGCGGCACCGGCCCCGGCCGCGAACCCGGCGATCGTGATCGCGCCGAAGCAGAACACCGCCCCGAAGACCACCACGGTCGACAGGCACATGCCCAGCCAGAGCAGGTCGGGAGGCACCTCGGTCAGCAGACCAGCCACCAGCTCCACGGCCAGGCCGGCCACGACGACCAGCAGCACCGCGCCCATCCGCACGCGGATCGGCTCGCGCGGGGCCGCGGCGTGCGGCACGGGGAAGTGCGGCTCCGGGGCAGGCGGCACCGGGGTAGGCGGCACCGGGACAGGCGGCACCGGGACGGGGCCCACCGGGGCGCTCATCGGCCGGCCCCGTCGTCCACCCGGGCCAGCAGAACGCGGCCGGCGGGGGCGCCGTCCGGCGCCGCGTGCCGGGCGCGACGGGACGACGTCGCCGACGGCCCGGGCGCAGCCGTCGCAGGGCCCGTCGCAGGGCCCGCCGCAGGGATCGGTGCAGAGGGCACCGCGGGCAGCACCCGCATGACCCGCATGCCCGGCACCGGGGGGAGCCCCGGCACCGGCCGCGGGCCGGGCTGCACGGGGGTCGCTGCGGCCGTCGGTCGCGGGAGCGGCCCACGTCGACGGACCACGCGCTCGACCGGCGGGGGCACCGCGGGCAGGCCGTCGACCGCCCGGGGACCGGGGGTGGGGACGGCGGGCAATCCGGGCACGGGGCGCACCCGGTCGGCCGGCGGGGGCACGGCGGGCAGGGCGCGGACCGGGGGGACGGTGTCCGGTCGCACCGAGCTCACCGGTGGCGGGCCGGGGCGACCCGCGCGCCGGACCACCGGCGGCACCGCGGGCGGGGTGACCGCCGCGACGAGGTCGGTGGCCAGGGTCAGCTCGGCGATGAGGTCGCGCTCGTCGAGCACCTCGAGCTCGGCCTGCAGGGCGGCGAGGTCGGCGAGGTCGAGGGGGCGCATGGCGGTCTCCGCGGGGTCGGGACGGGTGGCGTGGACGGGGGCGACCGGCGTCGGCGCGGGCAGGGGGGCCGACGCGGGGGCCAGGATCGCCGCAGCCGCAGCCGCAGCCGCAGGCACAGGAACCGGGGCGGCGATCGGGGCGCGAGGAGCGGGAGCGGTGACCGGCGCGACCGCGGTCGTCCCGGCTTCCTCGTCGGCCGTGTGGCTGGTGAGGCCGTGCTGGGTCTTCTCCCAGTAGAACGGCTTGGTCACCAGCTGCCAGGCCGCCTTGTAGGAGGCGAGGGAGTGCAGCATCCAGTAGAAGGGCGACAGCAGGGCGTAGGCGACGAGTCCGTAGGTGCGCCGCTTGAACCCGGCCAGCAGGCTGAGGTAGACGATCAGTCCGTTGCCGACCAGCAGGTTGGCCAGGCTGACGTACTGCAGCCACAGCGGCAGTGCGGGGCTGAACTGGTGCGGCAGGACCAACCAGAGGATGAACAGCGCCCACAGCACCGGGGTCAGCAGGAAGGTGGCCGGCGTCCCGCCGATGGTCAGCAGGAACCCCACGGCCTGCCGCAGGCCGATGGCCCGCACCAGCCGCAGCGGGTGGCGCGAGTGCACCAGGAACGTCTGCATGTAGCCCTTGATCCAGCGGCTGCGCTGCCGGATCCAGTTGCCGACGGCCATGTTGGCCTCTTCGTAGGTGGTCGAGTTGACCACCGCCACGCGCCCGCCGCGGGCCGAGGCGCGCACCCCCAGGTCGGCGTCCTCGGTGACGTTGAAGGGGTCCCAGCCACCCAGCTCGCGCAGCATGTCCGCGCGGAAGTGGTTGCTGGTGCCGCCGAGGGGGATGGGCAGGCGCATCGCGTCGAGGCCGGGCAGCGTGTAGTCGAACCACGAGCTGTACTCGAGGGTGAACATGCGGGTGAGCAGGTTCTCCTCGGCGTTGAAGTAGTTCAGCGCCGCCTGCACGCAGACCAGGTCCTCGCCGCCCTTGGCGAAGGCGACCACGGACTTCTTGAGCTGGTCGGGGTCGGGTCGGTCCTCGGCGTCGTAGATGACCACGAGGTCGCCGCGGGCGAAGGTCAACCCGACGTTGCACGCCCGCGGCTTGGTCTTGGGCATGGAGTGCGGGACGACGAGGATCCGCACGATGTCCGGCGGGGCCGCGGCCAGGGCGGCCTGCAGCGTCTCGGGGTCGTCCTCCTCCAGCAGGAGCAGGATCTCCAGCTTCTCCCGGGGGTAGTCCAGCGCCGACAGGTTGCGCATGAGCAGCCCGACGATGCCGGCTTCCCGGTAGACCGGCACGAGGATCGTGTAGTGCGGCAGCTCGGTGTCGGTGAGGGCGGCGACCTCCCGCTCGGTCACCTGCTCCACGGTCTCCGACGCCGTCCCGACGGTGCTGATCAGCGCCTTCGCGCCGACCGACAGGCCGATGGTCACGTTGATGACCGCCAGCAGGACGACGACCGTGGTGGGTGCGTCGAGCAGCAGTCCCACCACCACGGCCAGGACGGCGACGACGGCGCTGGCGACCTGGGGCCAGGTGAACACGGTGGAGGCCGACTCGTCGGGGCGTCGCTCGGCCAGCGAGGACACCGCCTCGTGCACCACGTCCTCGCGCCAGACGGTGCGCAGCGCGCGTTGGACGTCCCAGTCGGTGGTGACCTGCTGGCGCACGCGGGCGATGCCGGTCCGCTCCACGACCTCGCGCTCGACGTCCGCGCTGGGGCGGCGGGAGGAGGCGACGACGACCTGCAGGCCCCCGTCGGCGGCGGGTTCGGTGCGCAGCGGCACCCACATCTCGCGGGCCAGCATCGGGTAGGGGAACAGCTGCGCCAGGTCGGGGTCGACCTCGACGGGGTCGACGAACGTCATCTCCGCGCCCCACACCTCGGCGAGGGCCACGTACAGCTGGCGGCGGGTGATCCACCCCTTGGCCAGCAGCACCGAGCCCAACGGCTCGCCGACCCGGCGGGCCTGGGCCAGGCCCTCGGCCAGCTGCTCGGCGGTGACGGTGCCGTCCTCGGTGAGGACGTCGCCCAGCCGCCGCTCGGCCGCGACGGGGGCCCCGCCCGCCCCGGTGGGCGGGCGGCCGACGTCGTGCTGCAGCCCGGTGGTCACCCTGGACGAGTCGGCACCGGACCGGCTGACGGCCAGCCCGGGGGCCGCCCGGCTCACCCCACGGGGGGATGCGCGTGCGGGAGAGGGGAGTCGAACCCCTACGCCCGAAGGCACCAGGACCTAAACCTGGCGTGGCTGCCGTTACACCACTCCCGCGTCGGGGGGAGTCTAGGAGCGGTGGGACGGCGGGGGACGTGGCAGGCTGTCGGCGTGCCACGCAGCCCCGAGCAGATCCAGCAGGAGATCGACGCCGCCCGCGAGTCGCTGGCGGCCACGTTGGACCAGCTGGTCTTCCGGGGCAGCCCGAGCCGGCTGACCGAGCAGGCCAAGGCCCGGGCGCAGCAGTGGCTGACCAGCCCCGCCGGTCAGGCGACGCTGGCCGCGGCCGGGCTGTTCGTGACGTTCGTCGTCGTCCAGAAGGTCCGGCACCGCGGCCGGTAGGCGGGCACACTGGGGCGGGTGAGGCACCCGCAGCCCGACCCCGTCGGCCCCGGTCAGGAGTCCGTCTGGGACTACCCGCGTCCCCCCTCGGCCGAGATCACCCCCCGGCGCGTCGAGGCGGTGCTCGGCGGCCGGGTCGTCGCCAGCACCGACCGCGCGGCCCGCGTGTGCGAGACCAGTCACCCGCCGGTGTTCTACGTGCCCCGCGAGGACGTCGCCGAGGGCGTGCTGCAGCGCGCCGAGGGGGCCAGCTGGTGCGAGTGGAAGGGCGTGGCCACCTACTGGGACGCCGTCGTCGACGGCACCCGGTACCCGGCCGTCGGCTGGTCCTACGAGAACCCCACGGAGGGCTACCGGCACCTGTGCGGCGCCGTGGCCTTCTACCCGTCGAAGCTCGACCGGGCCACCGTCGACGGCGAGGTGGTGCGGGCACAAGCCGGTGACTTCTACGGCGGCTGGATCACCGACGAGGTGGTCGGCCCGTTCAAGGGCGAACCCGGCACCCGCGGGTGGTAACCCCTACCCCCTAGGGGTACCTTGGTCAGCATGGCTGGCTACGAGGGCAACAAGGAGCAGGTGCTGGCGCGGCTCAAGCGCGTCGAGGGCCAGGTGCGTGGCATCTCCCGCATGGTCGAGGAGGACACCTACTGCATCGACGTGCTGACCCAGGTCTCGGCGGCCACCAAGGCCCTGCAGGCCGTCGCCCTCGGGCTGCTGGACGACCACCTGGGGCACTGCGTGCGGCACGCGGTCGCCGCCAGCGCGGACGACGACGGCGCAGCCGCCGACGCCAAGATCGCCGAGGCCTCCGCCGCCATCGCGCGGCTGGTCCGGTCCTGAGCCGGGAGGGGAACCCCATGAGCACGCTCGACTACACCGTCACCGGCATGACCTGCCAGCACTGCGTCGCCTCCGTCACCGAGGAGGTCACCGAGGTGCCCGGCGTCCGCGACGTCGACGTCGACCTCGCCGCCGGCACCCTGCGGGTCACCGGCGAGGACGTCGACGACGACCGGGTGCGCGCGGCCGTGGCGGAGGCCGGCTACGCCGCCACCCCGGCGTGACCGCCACCACGGGGCCCGCCGAGATCCGGCTCGACATCACCGGCATGACCTGCGCCAGCTGCGCGAACCGCATCGAGCGCAAGCTGAACAAGGTCGACGGCGTGCAGGCCAGCGTCAACTACGCCACCGAGGCCGCCACCGTCCGGTACGACCCGGCCGCCGTCGACCCCGACACCCTGCTGGCCGCCGTCGCCGCCGCGGGCTACACGGCCACCCTGCCCGGACCGGCGAGCGACGAGCCGACGCCCGACGGGGCCGAGCGGCCCGAGCCCGCCGAGGACCGCGACCTGCGGCAGCGGTTGCTCGTCTCGACCGCGCTGGCGCTGCCGGTGCTCGTCCTGTCGATGGTCCCGCCGCTGCAGTTCGACAACTGGCAGTGGCTGGCGCTGGTGCTGGCCAGCCCGGTGGCGGTGTGGGGCGCCTGGCCCTTCCACCGTGCCGCGGCGGTCAACGCGCGGCACGGCGCCAGCACGATGGACACGCTGGTGTCCGTCGGCATCGCCGCGGCCTACCTGTGGTCGCTCTACGCACTGTTCCTGGGCGGCGCCGGGGTGCCCGGCATGCGCATGGAGTTCCACCTGCTCGCCGAGCAGGGGGCGGGCAGCGGCGAGGTCTACCTCGAGGTGGCCAGCGCGGTGACGGTCTTCCTGCTCGCCGGCCGCTGGGCCGAGTCCCGTGCCAAGCGCCGTTCGGGCGCCGCGCTGCGCGCCCTGCTGGCGATGGGTGCCAAGGACGCCGCCGTGCTGCGCGACGGCGCCGAGGTCCGGGTGCCGGTGGACCGGTTGGCCGTCGGCGACCGGTTCGTGGTCCGCCCGGGGGAGAAGATCGCCGTCGACGGCGTGGTCGTGGCCGGGTCCTCCGCGGTCGACGTGTCGATGCTCACCGGGGAGTCCGTTCCGGTGGAGGTCGGCGTGGGCGACCGGGTCACCGGCGCCTCGGTCAACGTCGGCGGGCGCCTGGTGGTCGAGGCCGACCGGGTGGGGGAGGCGACCACGCTCGCCGCGCTCGGCCGGCTGGTCACCGCCGCGCAGAGCGGCAAGGCGCCGGTGCAGCGGTTGGCCGACCGGGTCTCGGCGGTGTTCGTCCCCGTGGTGCTGGCCGTCGCCGTCGGCACGCTGGCGGTCTGGTTGCTGGCCACCGGTGACGTGTCCGCGGCGTTCACCTCCGCCGTCGCCGTCCTCGTCATCGCCTGCCCGTGCGCGCTGGGCCTGGCCACGCCGACGGCACTGCTGGTGGGCACCGGGCGGGGCGCGCAGCTCGGCATCGTCATCAAGGGCCCCGAGGTGCTCGAGTCCACCCGCGCCGTCGACACCGTCGTCCTCGACAAGACCGGCACGGTCACCACCGGCGCCATGTCGCTGGTCGACGTGGTCGGCGACCCCGGCACGCTGCGGTGGGCGGCTGCGGTCGAGGCGGCCTCCGAGCACCCGGTGGCCCGCGCCGTCGTGGCCGGGCACGCCGGTGCACTGCCCCCGGTCGAGGACTTCGCGAACCAGGCCGGGCGCGGGGTGACCGGCACCGTGGAGGGGCGGCGGGTCCGGGTCGGGCGGGTGGAGGACGCGGGCCGGTGGGCCGACGTCGTCCGCGACGCCGAGGCCGCCGGCCGCACGGTCGTGTCGGTCGCCGTCGACGACGAGGTGCGCGGCGTGCTCGTCGTCGCCGACACCGTCCGCCCCAGCAGCGCCGCGGCCGTCGCGCAGCTGCGCGACCTCGGGTTGGCCCCCGTGCTGCTCACCGGCGACGGCGTCGGGGCGGCGGCCGCCGTCGCCCGGCAGGTGGGGCTGGACCCCGACGCCGGTGAGGTCGTCGCGGGGGTGCTGCCCGAGGGCAAGGTCGACGTCGTCCGCCGGCTGCAGGAGCAGGGTCGGGTCGTGGCGATGGTCGGCGACGGCGTCAACGACGCCGCGGCCCTGGTGCAGGCCGACCTCGGCCTCGCCATGGGCACCGGCACCGACGTCGCCATCGAGGCCGGCGACGTCACGCTCGTGCGCGCCGACCTCGTGGCCGCCGCGGACGCCGTGCGGCTCTCCCGGCGCACGCTGCGCACCATCCAGGTCAACCTGGTCTGGGCGTTCGGCTACAACGTGGCGCTGATCCCGCTCGCGGCGCTGGGCTACCTCAACCCGTTGCTGGCCGGGTTGGCGATGGCGGCCTCGTCGGTGCTGGTGGTCACCAACAGCCTGCGGTTGCGCCGGTTCACCCCGGCATGAGGACGGCCCGCCCTCCGGGGGGAGAGGGCGGGCCGTCGGCTCGGGGGTGCCGGGTGCGGGCTCAGGCGGGGGCTGCGGCCTGCGCCAGCGGTCGGACGACGGTGTCCAGCACCGTCTCCACGTACTGCTCGTCCAGCGGTTCGCCGGTGAGCAGCCACCGCTGCACCAGCAGGCCCGACGCCGCCTGGGCCACCGCGGAGCTCGCGGTGCCCGCGGCCACGTCGCCGCGGGCCTCGGCGCGGCGCCAGACCTCGGCGAACCCGCCGCGCCAGACCGCCAACGGCCCCTCGCGGAACGCCTGCGCGAGGGCCGGCTGGTGGGGCAGCGTGGACAGCAGCGACAGCGACGCCGACCCGGTCGGCCCGTTGAGGACCTCGACCAGCGAGCAGAGCATCACCCGCAGGTCCTCGACGAGGTCGCCGGTGTCGGGCGCCGGGGTGCCCTCGCGGTTCATCTCGGCGATGGTGTCGACCACCAGGTCGGACTTGGTCCGCCAGCGCCGGTAGATGGTGGCCTTGCCCACGCCGGCCTCGGCGGCGACGGCGTCCATCGTGAGCGCGTTGTAGCCCACGTCGGCGAGCAGTCGCAGGATCGCCGCGCGGATCACCCCGTCGCGGGAGGGGTCGCGCGGCCGGCCGCCTCGGTTGGGGCGCCCGGTCTCCTGGAGCGTGGGTGTAGCCATGCCAAGACTTTAGACCGTTCACTGTTGGGCACGAACAGGTTGTGGTCAGCCATTCCACTGCGGTTCCGGTACACCATGGACCCGGTACGCGTGTCCCGCGCGCCTCGTACCGGCCGCGACGCCCCTGCGCGATGCTGCCTCCCGTGCCGGGAGGACGAGCAGGACGCGACGTGGCGCCCCCGCGCTTCGTGCTGCCGGGGCGGGTCGGTCGACTCCTGCTGGCCAGCACGGTCCCCCACGTCCTGCCCCTGGTCGCCCGGGCGGCCACCGAGCTGGGCCTGAACGCGGAGCCCGCGCCGGGGCTGGTCGACGTCGTCGACGACAGCAGCCCGCTGGACGCCACCCGTTTCGACCGCCTGTTCGTCCGGCTGGCCCGCGACCTGACCGTGGCCGAGACCGACGCCGTCCGGGTGGCCACCGACCCCGGTGACGACGACGGCATCGCCGTCGCCGCCGCCCTGATGGCCGCGCCCACCCTCTCCGTCGAGCTGGCCCGCCGCGGGGTGACCGCCGAGGTGGGGCTGCTGGCCGAGGCCGACCTCTTCCCGGTCTACCAGCCCGTGGTCGACCTGGCCGACGGCCGCACCACCGGGTACGAGGCGCTGCTGCGCGGGCGCGTCGACGGTCGTGAGGTCGGCGGGGGTGACCTGTTCTTCCTGGCCGCAGCCGCGGGGTGGGGCGACCGGCTCGACCGCTGGGCCCGCGAGGCCGCGGTCACCACCGCCGGCCCGTGGCTCGGCCCGGCCGACCTGTTCGTCAACAGCAGCCCGGACGTGGTCTACCGGCCCGAGGTCTGCCTGGCCGGCACCGCGCAGGCCGTGCGGGCCGCCGGCATCGCCCCCGAGCAGGTGGTGTTCGAGGTGGTGGAGGCGCACGCCGCCCGCGACCGGGGGCACCTGCTCGCCGTGCTCGAGCACCACCGGGCGCAGGGGTGGCGGGTGGCCCTGGACGACGTGGGCGTGGGCTGGTCGAGCCTGGCGCTGGTGTCGGCGCTGCGGCCCGACGTCGTCAAGCTGGACAAGGCCCTCGTCGCCCGGCTGGACAGCGCGGCCGCCCGCGCGGTCGTGGGCGGGCTCGTGGAGGTCGCGCACTCCCTCGGTGCGGTCGTGGTCGCCGAGGGCGTGGAGACGCCGGCCCGTGCCGACCAGGCCCGCCAGCTCGGCGTCGACCTCGGCCAGGGCTGGCTGTTCGGCCGCCCCGCCCGCGTCGTCCCCGAGCCGCTGGCCGGCTGACCCGCAGCTCAGCCGGCCTGGTTCCAGCCGGAGAGCACCGGGCGGTCGTGCTCGTGGCCCAGCGCCCCGAACGACCCCGCGTGCAGCGCGAACAGCGCCCCGGCCTCGGGGGCCAGGCCCAGCCAGCGGGCCGTGAGGATGCGCAGCACGTGCCCGTGCGCGACCAGGGCGACGTCGCCGTCGGCCAGCCGCGGGCGCACCCGCTCCAGCACGCGGTCGCAGCGCACCGCCACCTCCGACAGCGACTCGCCGGGGGTGTCCCCGGGCTCGGTGCCGTCGGTCCACAGCGACCAGGTGCGACCCAGCTCCGCCGAGATGTCCGGGGTGGTGCGGCCCTCCCAGCGGCCGTAGTCGACCTCGACGAGGTCGTCGTCCACCGTGTCGGTGGGCAGCCCGGCCAGCTCGGCGGTGCGCCGGGCCCGCTCGCGCGGACTGACCCGCACCTCGACGAACGACCGGCGGGCCAGCGGCCCGCGCAGCGCCCGGGCCTGCTGCTCGCCCTCGGGGAGCAACGGCAGGTCGGTCACCCCGGTGTGCTGCCCCGACAGGCTCCACTCCGTCTGGCCGTGCCGGACGACGACGATCTCACCCACGTGCACGCTCCTCCTCCTGCTGCCGGCCACCGGCGGACAGCCCGCCGGCCACGGCCATGACCACGATCGCACCCAGGACCAGCACCATCGGCACGGTCCACCCGCCGGTCAGGTCGTGCACCGAGCCGACGACCAGCGGGCCGGTCGCGGCGACCGCGTACCCACCGCCCTGCACCATCGCCGACGTCCGGCGGTTCTCCACCAGGTCCCGCGAGCGGACCACGATCGCGATGAACACCACCGTGATGCCACCGCCCTGGGCGACCCCGGCGACCGAGCACCACACCGCCCACAGCCCCGGGGCGGTGAGCAGCCCGACGGGCAGGAAGGCCCACGCGGCGGTGACCGCCAGCAGCACCGCGGCCGGCCGCCCCCACCACCGCACCAGCGCGGGCACGGCGAACGCCCCGGCGACGGCGAACACCTGGAACAGCGCGCTGCTCACCCCCGCCGTGCTGCGGGACAGGCCCTGCTCGTCGGCCAGCAGCGTCGGCAGCCACGCCGTCACGCCGTAGTAGCTGAAGGCCTGCGCGGCGAAGGCCAGGGTCAGCCCCCAGACCGCGGGCTGCCGCCACACCGCCCGCGCCGCGCCGGGCAGCGGTGGCGGTGGGGTGTACTCGCCACGGGCGGCCTGCCGGCGCAGCCCCGCCGTCCAGACCAGGCACGCCAGGCCGACCAGCAGCGCCCAGGACGCCAGGGCCCACCGCCACCCCACCAGGTCGGCCAGCGGTGCGGTGAGCGTCGTGGTCAGGGTGGCGCCGACGTTGAGCGCCGAGGTGTAGGCGGCGGTGACCACGTTGGTCGCGCCGGGGAAGTCCCGTCCGATCACCACCGGCACCACCACGTTGCCGACGGTGATGGCCAAGCCCAGGACGACGGTGCCGGCGACCGCGGTGCGCACGTCGCCGACCGAGCGCAGCACGGTGCCGGCCAGCACGCCCAGCATGGCCAGCAGGACGGCCCGGTGGGTACCGGCGCGCGCGATCACCCAGGAGGCGAGCGGGGCGGCCAGCCCGAACAGCAGCACCGGGATCGACGTGAGCAGGCCCACCGTGCCGGCGCCGACCGCCAGGTCGCTGCGCACCTCGCTGGTGACCGGGGCGACGGCGACCAGCGGCCCGCGCAGGTTGAGCGCCACGAGCAGCACCCCGGCCAGCAGCAACCCCGGCACCGTCGCGCGTGCCCGCACCCCCGTCGTCATCGTCGGCCAGCTTCCTCCCCGAGCGGGAACACCGCGCCCCGGCACTCCGCTTGCACCCGGCATGACCTCTGCCACCGCACACCCCCCGACCTTCGCCCTCGGCGGCGACCTCTCCGTCCACCGGCTCGGCTACGGCGCCATGCAGATCACCGGCGACGGCGTCTGGGGTCCGCCGGCCGACCGCGAGGGCGCACTGGCCGTGCTGCGCGCCGCGGTGGAGCAGGGCGTGGACTTCATCGACACGGCCGACTCCTACGGCCCGCAGGTCTCCGAGCAGCTCATCCACGACGCGCTCCACCCCTACGCCGACGGCCTGGTCATCGCCACGAAGGCTGGGCTGACCCGCACCGGGCCCGGCGTGTGGCCCCCGGTGGGGCGGCCGGAGTACCTGAAGCAGCAGGTCGAGCTCTCGCTGCGCAACCTGGGGGTCGAGCGCATCGACCTGATCCAGCTGCACCGCATCGACCCGCAGGTGCCCCTGGCGGACTCCCTCGGCGCCTTCGTCGAGCTCAAGGAGCAGGGCAAGGTGCGGCACATCGGCGTCAGCGAGGTCTCCCTGGAGGAGCTGCGGCAGGCGCAGGCCATCACCGAGATCGCCAGCGTGCAGAACCTCTACAACCTCACGAACCGGCAGAGCCAGGACGTGCTCGACCACGCCACCGCCGAGGGCATCGCGTTCATCCCGTGGTTCCCGATCGCCACCGGGGACCTCGCCAAGCCCGACAGCCCGGTGGCCGACATCGCCCGCGAGCTCGACGCCACGCCCTCGCAGGTGGCGCTCGCCTGGCTGCTGCAGACCTCGCCGGTGGTGCTGCCCATCCCGGGCACGAAGTCGGTCGACCACCTCACCGAGAACCTGGGTGCCGCGTCGCTGACCCTGTCGGCGGAGGACGTCGCGCGCCTGGATGCCCTGGCATGAGGTAGACCTTCGGGCGTGGACACCGACGTCTTCGCCCAGGTCCGTACCGCCGTCCGGGAGCTCGTGCGCGAGCGGGTCGTACCCCGCGAGCAGGAGATCGAGGACACCGACGCCGTCCCCGACGACATCCGGGCCGCCGCCGCCGAGATGGGGCTGTTCGGCTACGCCCTGCCCGAGGAGCACGGCGGGCTCGGGGTGTCGATGGCCGAGGACGTGCAGCTGGCGATCGAGTTCGGCTACACGTCCCCGGCCTTCCGGTCGCTGTTCGGCACCAACAACGGCATCGCCGGGCAGGTGATCGCCCGCTTCGGCACCGAGGAGCAGAAGCAGCGGTGGCTGCCCGGCCTGGCCGCCGGGGAGCTGATCGGCTCGTTCGCCCTCACCGAGGCCGAGGCCGGTTCCGACCCCGCCGGCCTGCGGACGACGGCGCGCCGTGACCCCGGTGGCGGGTGGGTCATCGACGGCGGCAAGCGCTACATCACCAACGCGCCGCTGGCCGACCTGTTCGTCGTGTTCGCCCGCTCCGAGCCGGGGGAGACCGGGGGGCGCGGGATCTCGTCGTTCGTCGTCCCGACCTCCACGCCGGGGGTGTCGGTCGGGCCGCGGGACAAGAAGACCGGCCAGGCCGGCGCCTGGACGGCGGAGGTCTTCCTCGACGGCGTCCGGGTGCCCGACGACGCGCTCGTCGGCGAGCCCGGGCGGGGCTACAGCAAGGCGCTCACGGTGCTCTCCCGCGGCCGGCTGCACGTCGCGGCGCTGTGCGTCGGCATGGCGCAGCGGGTGCTCGACGAGTCGGTGGCCTACGCGGCCACCGCGAAGCAGGGCGGCGCCCCGATCGGCCGGTTCCAGCTGGTGCAGGCGCTGGTCGCCGACATGCACACCGAGCTGCTGGCCGCCCGCGCGATGGTCGCCGACGTCGCGGCCCGCTACGACTCCGGCGAGGACACCTCGGTCGGCCCCTCGGCGGCCAAGCTGTTCTGCTCGGAGATGGTCGGCCGGGCCACCGACCGCGCCGTGCAGGTGCACGGCGGGCTGGGCTACCTGCGCACCACACCGGTCGAGCGGTTCTACCGGGACGCCCGGCTCTACCGGCTGTACGAGGGCACCAGCGAGGTGCAGCGGGTCATCGTCGGCAGCGGGCTGCTGCGCGCGGCTGGGATGCCGCGTGCCTGAGCTGCTCACCGGCGCCGCCCGCGACGAGCGCCGAGCCGCCGTCGCCGACCTCGGCGACGCCCTCCGGGAGCTGGTGGACGCCGCAGTCCGCACCGAGGTGGACGCAGGTGGCCTGGCTGCGGCCGCGGCCGCTGCCCGGGAGCTGGCCGCCGCGCTCCGGGCCGACGGGCGCGGGCTCCACGAGGTGGCCTCGGTGGACGACCCGGTGGCCGGTGAGCGCTGGTACTCCCCGGTGTACGGGCCGGGCAGCCCGGTTGCCCCGCCCCTGCTCGTGGAGAGCGAGGGTCGGGGCCGCGTCGTTGCTCGGGTCACGGTGCCCAAGGCGCTGGAGGGCCCGCCGGGGCTGGTGCACGGCGGCACCATCGCCACGCTGCTGGACCACGTGCTGGCCCGGGCGCTGCGCTCGGCCGGGCGCGGTGGACTGACCGCGACCCTGACGGTGACCTACCGGCGGCCCGTGCGGCTCGGCGTCGAGCACGTGCTGCACGCCGAGGTCGGCGCCGTCGAGGGCCGGCGGTCCACCGCGCGGGCCCGGATCACCACGGCCGAGGACCCCGGGACGGTGCTGGCCGAGGGGGAGGGCCTGTTCGTCGCGCTGCGACCCGAGGCCGTGGCCGCCACCTTCGCCGGTGTCGACCACACCCCCGAGGCCTGGACCGCCCGGCCCTAGGACGCCACCTCCGCTGGTGATCACGGAGCTGTGCGCGCGCCACGCCGTCGCCCGGTGGCGTGAGGTCCGTGATCACCAGGGGCGGCGGGGCGGCGTCACGGGTGCAGGAGCGGGCCCTCGCCGCCCTCGCCGCGACCCAGGGCGGCGACGAACTGGCCGAGCAGCTGGTCGCCGCGGTGCCGGGGCGACCAGTCCAGCACCTCGCGGGCCCGCGTGGTGTCCAACGCCGGGACGCCGAGGGCGAGGTCGAGCCAGCCGGGTTCGGTGGGCACCGCGCGGGCGTGGAAGGCTGCCGACAGCCCGGCCCGCAGCACCGCCCGGGGCACCGGGACGCGGGTCGTGCCGAGCGCGGCGGCGAAGCCGGCCGGGTCGAGCACCGGCTCGGCCGACAGGTTGAACGCCCCGGTCGCCCGGCGGTCGACGATGCGCAGCAGGGCGTCGGCGACGTCGTCGGCGTGCACGAACCCCAGGTGCAGGTCGTCGGGCAGCGGGAGCGGGAGCTTGCCGGCCACGGCGCCGGGGACCGCGCGGGCGCCGCGCAGCAGCAGCGGGCCGAGGAAGTAGCGCCCGATCTCGCTGGCCGCGTCGGGTTGCAGCACCAGCGTCGGGCGGACGACGGTCACCGCCACCTCGGGGTGGGCGGCGGCGAACTCGCGGGTCAGCTGCTCGACGGCCACCTTGTCGCGGCTGTACTGCGAGCTGGGCACCCCGCTGGTCGGCCAGGTCTCGTCGACCCGGTCGGCCGGGTTGCCGGGGGCGTAGCTGCCCAGCGACGACATGACGACGACGTGGCCCACCCCGGCGTCGGCCCCCGCGGAGAGCACCCGACGGGTGCCGTCGACGTTCACCTGGGCCAGCCGGTCGGGCTCCCGGCCCGGCTGCAGCGCCCAGGCCAGGTGGACGACGGTGGTGGCGCCGTCGAGGAACTCCCGCAGGGGTCCGGCGGAGGCCGGCGTGCCCAGGTCGGCGTGGGTCCAGAAGACCGCGCTGTACGGGGCGGCGTCGGGCGGCTGACGGCGGGACAGCCCGCGCACCTGGTGCACGCCGGTGAGGCCGAGCTGGCGCAGCAGCGCCGTGCCGACGTTGCCGGTGGCGCCGGTGACGGCGACGGTCTGCCCGTCGAGGTGGCCGGGGTCGGCGGGGGTGGTCACGGCATCTGTGGTCACTCCGCCGCACTACCCGCTCGGGCCCGCTGTCAGACCAGGACCACGCCGCCGGGCCGCAACCCGCGGGCAGCCGCCATCGACTCGGCCTGCTCCTCGACCGCGACCCCGTCGAAGGCCCGCCACCGGGTAACGGTGAGCGCCAGCCGGCCGCCCTTCGTCGTGGGGCGCCAGGTGCCGGCGACCTCGCCGTCGACCAGCACCGCGCCGGGTCGGCCGAGCACCGGCCACAGCTCCGTCGCGGGCCGGTCGGGCACCAGCAGCTCGCGGTCGCGCACCTGCAGGTACGGGTCGAACGGGGCGAGCAGGCGGGTGGCGCGGGCGCGCTCGGGTGGCTCGGTGCCGGGCAGCACCCACCGCTGCTCGCCGGCGACGTCGACCGGCTCGGCGTCGTCGGGCCAGCGCCGCTTCACCTCGGCGACGGTGGAGTCGAGGTAGGCGGCGACCTGCTTCGGGGTGGCCGGGCCGGTCAACCGCAGGTAGGCGCGCAGGACGTCGAGGTGGTTGGGCACCTGCGCCGCCGGGGTCACGCCGGTCTGCTCGAGGACCGGGGGTGAGGTGCCGGGTTGCAGCACCAGCCCGGCGCGCAGCGCGGCGAGGCGGAAGGTCTGCTCGTAGGCGTGCACGGCGCCGCACGGCCGGCAGTTCCGCAGGTAGGGCTCGGGCAGCCGGTCACGCAGGGCACCGGACACGACGCCCTTGACCGTCGGGGTGGTGGCGACAGCCCGCATCTCGTCAGCCACGTGCGCCAGGGCGTCGAGGACCGGGATGCCCGCCGCCCGCAACGGCCGGGCGCCGTCGAAGATGCGCTTGGCGGCGTCGGTCTCCGACCACGGCCAGGTGGCGGCGGCGACCGCCGGCAGGTCGGCGCGGCGGTAGGTGTGCGGGGCGCCGCGCAGCGTCCACGCGGTGACCAGCTCGTCGTCGGCGGGATCGACGAGTCCGCGAATGGCCAGGGCCCACCGGGCCGCGCCCGCCGGACCGGTGTCCTGCACGCCCAGGTCGAGGACGGCGGTGTCGGCGACCGTGCCGCCGGTGTCGCGATCGAGCTGCTGGGCGCGCACCCGGTACGCCAGGACGTCCTCCCGGCTCCAGGACCTCATCCCCGCACGTGCCCGGCGACGAGCTCGGCGAGCCGTTCGCCAGCGGTCTCGGGTACCCAGTGGGTGATGCCGGGGAGCACCACGAGCCGGTAGTCGCCGGTGACGTACCGCTCGGTCGCCTCGGTGCCCGCCCGGCCGAGGAACCCGTCGCGGTCGCTCCAGACGTGCAGCGTGCGCACCCCGACCCGGCCCACGGGGTCGGCGGCGCCCAACGGCAGGGCGCGGTACCAGTTGAGCGCCGCGGTCAGCGCGCCCGCCGGCCGCAGTCGGGCGACGGTCTCCTCGGCGTCGGCCCGGGGCAGGCCGGCGCGCACCAGGGTGTCGCGCAGGAACGCGCCGTTCCCCCGGGTGAGCAGGGCCTCGGGCACGCCCGGCAGCTGGAAGAACGCCATGTAGGCCGACTTCAGGCCCTGCGTGCTGGTCAGGAACGACCGGGTGAACGCTGCCGGGTGCGGGACCGAGACCGCCGTCAGGCTGCTGACCCGCTCGGGGTGCCACGCGGCCAGCGCCCAGGCGACCATCGCGCCCCAGTCGTGGCCGACGACGTGCGCCCGCTCCAGGCCCGCGGCGTCGAGCAGCGCGCGGACGTCGTCGACCAGCTCCCGCACCACGTAGGCGCGGCGGCCGGTCGGCCGGGCCCGGGGGGAGTAGCCGCGCTGGTCGGGGGCCAGCGTGCGCAACCCGGCGGCGTGCAGGCCGGGGACGACGCCGTCCCAGCTGCCGGCGTGCTGCGGGAAGCCGTGCAGCAGCACCACCGGCTCGCCGTCGGCCGGCCCGGCGTCGCGCACGTCGAAGGTGAGTCCGGAGCGGGTGAAGGAGTCCACCCCGACAGCATGCCTGGCACCTCCGACACGGGTGCGTCCGCGCGCATCCGGTTGAGCACGGCCAGATGGGGCATCACCGGCCCATGCCGATCACACCCACGGGGTTCGCCCACGTCCGCCTGACCGTCACCGACATCGAGCGCAGCAAGCAGTTCTACGACCAGGTCCTCGGCCTGCCCGTGGCCGTCGACGGCCGGGACGGCGACCCGGCGTGGACGTTCGGCGGCGTCGTCTACCAGATCGACGAGCAGACCCTGCTCGGCCTGCGCCCCGTCGGCGGGGACCGGTTCGACGAGGACCGCACCGGTCTGGACCACCTGTCGCTGTGGGTGGAGTCCAAGGAGGCCCTCGACGACGCCGTCCGGCACCTGGATGCCCTCGGCATCCCGCACGAGGACGTCAAGGACATCGACCTCATGTGGATCCTCGAGTTCCGCGACCCCGACGGCGTGGCCCTGGAGCTGTCGGCCCCCAAGTAGGAGGCGGGCCTCGTAGGGTGCGGGGGGTGGGGGCACTCGGCGGGTTGGTCGATCGGGGCTTGATGGCGCCGGACTGGGCGGAGGCCATGGCCCCCGTCGAGGAGCGCATCGCCGCCCTCGGCCAGTTCCTGCGCGACGAGGTCGCCGCCGGCCGTCCCTACCTCCCGCACGGCGACCAGGTGTTCCGGGCGTTCCAGGCGCCGCTGGCCGACGTCCGGGTGCTGGTCGTGGGCCAGGACCCCTACCCGACACCCGGGCACCCCATCGGGCTGAGCTTCGCCGTCGACCGGCACGTGCGGCCGCTGCCGAAGTCGCTGGTCAACATCTACCGCGAGCTGCGCGACGACCTCGGCATCGAGCCCGCGGCCCACGGTGACCTGACGCCGTGGCGCGACCGCGGGGTCATGCTGCTCAACCGCGCGCTCACCGTCCGCCCCGGTGAGCCGGCCTCGCACCGCGGGCAGGGCTGGGAGCACGTGACCGCGCACGCCATCTCCGTGCTCGTCGAGCGGGCCGTCGCCGGTCAGCCGATGGCCGCGATCCTCTGGGGCAAGGACGCCCAGGGCCTCGAGCCGCACCTGGGCCCGGTGCCGTTCGTCGCCTCGCCGCACCCCTCGCCGCTGTCGGCCTCCCGCGGCTTCTTCGGGTCGAAGCCGTTCAGCCGGGTGAACGCCCTGCTCGCCGAGCAGGGCGCCCCGGGGATCGACTGGTCACTGCCGGCCGCCGACGACCTCGGCTGAACCCCGGGCACGGGAGCCCGTGCACCCGGTCGCGGGGCCCGTCGCCGGGTGCACGGGCTCCCATGCCGGCCAGCACGGGGTGGCCGGCCGGCGCGGGGTGTCCGGGACAGCGCGGGGTGGCCGGTTCGGGCGCAGCGGGCTGGCCGGGTCAAGCGGACGGCGGCGGCCACTCCTTCGCGACCATCGTCAGGACGTCGTAGGTGGCCACCGGCTGGCCCTGCGAGTCGACGACGACGGCATCCCAGCGGACCTCGCCGTGCTCGGCGCCCCCACGCGGGGTGATCTGCTTGCAGGTCAGCGTCACGGTGACCTGCTCGCCGGGCTTCACCGGGGTCAGGAAGCGCAGGTTGTCCACGCCGTAGTTCGCCAGCACCGGGCCCGGGTCGGGGTCGACGAACAGCCCCGCCGCCCAGCTCACGATGAGGTACCCGTGCGCCACCCGGCCGCCGAACAGCGGGTTGGCCGCGGCGGCCACCTCGTCCATGTGCGCGTAGAAGGTGTCGCCGGTGAACTCGGCGAAGTGCTCGACGTCGGCCAGCGTGATCTCCCGCGGGCCGGCGGTGACCGAGTCACCGATCCGCAGCTCGGCCAGCGACTTGCGGAAGGGGTGCACGCCGTCGTCGTTGCGTGCAGCGCCGGTCACCCAGCGTCGGCCGACACCGGTGAGCACGTCGGGGGAGCCCTGGACGGCGGTGCGCTGCATGTGGTGCAGCACGCCGCGGGCGCCGCCCAGTTCCTCGCCGCCGCCGGCGCGCCCGGGGCCGCCGTGCACCAGCACCGGCAGCGGGGAGCCGTGGCCGGTGGACTCGCGGGCGTCGTCCCGGTCGAGCACGTGGATGCGGCCGTGCGCCGAGCCCGCACCGAGCACGAACTGCCGGGCCACGGCCGGGTCGTGGGTGACCAGCGAGGCCACCAGGGACCCCTGGCCGCGGCGGGCGAGGGCGACTGCGTCGTCCAGGCCGTCGTAGGTGAGCACGGTGGAGACCGGGCCGAAGGCCTCGACGTCGTGCGGCTCGGGAGCGGCCGGGTCGTCGCAGCGCAGCAGCATCGGCGGCAGGAACGCGCCGCGCTCGCGGTCGGCGCCGACCACCCGGAAGTCCGAGGGGTCCCCGACGACGAGCGAGGCGTGGGTGCGCAGCCGCTCGACGGCCCGCAGCACCTCGTCGACCTGGTCGCGGGAGGCCAGCGCCCCCATGGTCACGCCGTCGGCGCCCGGGGCGCCCACGACGACGTCGGCCAACCGCGCCCGCAGCGCCTCGACGACGGCGTCGGCGTGGTCGCGGGGCACGATCGCGCGGCGGATCGCGGTGCACTTCTGGCCCGCCTTGACCGTCATCTCGGTGACCACGCCGTCGACGAACAGGTCGAACTCCGGCGTCCCCGGGCCGGCGTCGGGGCCCAGCACCGAGCAGTTCAGCGAGTCGGCCTCGGCGTTGAACCGCACGGCCCGCTCGGTGACCGCGGGGTGCGAGCGCAGCAGCGCGGCGGTCGACGCCGAGCCGGTGAACCCGACCAGGTCCTGGCCGTCGAGGTGGTCGAGCAGCCCGGACCCCGAGCCGGCGAGCAGCTGCACCGACCCCTCGGGCAGCAACCCGGTCTCCACCATCGCCCGGAACACCGCCTCGGTGAGGTAGGCGGTCTGCGAGGCCGGCTTCACGATGGTCGGCATCCCGGCCAGGAACGCCGGCGCGAGCTTCTCGAGCATCCCCCAGACCGGGAAGTTGAAGGCGTTGATCTGCACCGCGACACCGGTCAGCGAGGTGTACACGTGCTGGCCGAGGAAGGTTCCGCGCTTGCCGAGCGGGGTCGGGAGGCCGTCGAGCACGAGGACGTCGTCGGGCAGCTCGCGGCGACCGGTGGAGGCGTAGGAGAGCAGGGTGCCGAAGCCGCCGTCGACGTCGACGAGGTTGTCGGCGGCCGTGGCCCCGGTGCGGTGGGAGACGGCGGAGAACTCGTCCTTGCGGCCCATGAGGTGCAGGCCGACCGCCTTGAGCAGCGCGGCTCGCTGGTGGAAGGTCAGCTCGCGCAGCGCCGGGCCGCCGACGGCCCGGGCGTGGTCGACCATGGCGCCGACGTCCAGGCCTCGGCTGCCGATGCGGGCCACGGTCTCGCCGGTGACGGCGTCGGGCAGCGGGGTGCCCTCGTCGGCCGAGGCCCACCAGCGGCCGGCGACGTAGCTCTCGAGCAGCGGGGCAGCGGTCACGAGGTGCTCCTCAATCCGGAGAACAGGGTGGTGACCAGGCCGTCGGCGAGGTCGTCGGACCCGAGGTCACCGCCGGGGCGGTACCACTCGGTCAGGGAGTTGACGGTGCCGAAGAGCAGCCTGCTGGTGAGCGCGGGGTCGACGTCCGGGCGCACGGAGCCCTCGGCGACGCAGGCGCGCACCAGCTCGGTGACCGCCCGGTCGAACTCGCGCCGCCGTCCGAGCGCCCGGGCCTCGACCGGGGAGTTGCCCCGCACCCGCAGCAGCAGGGTGACGAAGGGCAGCTCGGTGGTGAGCACGCGGACCGACCCGCGGACGACGGCCTCCAGCCGGTCGATGGCCGGGCCCTCGCCGGCGTGGTCGAGCACGGCGAACAGCCCGTCCAGCGCGCGGTCCAGGGCCAGCTCCAGCAGCTCGACCTTCGAGCGCACGTGGTGGTAGATCGCCGACTTCGTGACCCCCAGCCGCTCGGCCAGGACGTCCATCGAGGTGGCCTCGTAGCCGCGCTCGATGAACACCGCGACGGCGGTGTCGAGCAGGGAGTCCAGCGAGTGGCCCGGCCGTCCGCGCCGGACGGGTGCGGTCACCGGCTGCGCTTGTCGGTCAGCCGCTGCAGCTTGCCCATCGACCGGGGGAGGGTCTCGGGGTCGACGACGACCACCTCGACGCTGGTGCCCACGGTCTCCTTGAGGCCGACCTGCACCTCGGCCGCCGCCGGGGCGCGCCGGTCGGGTGGGCAGTCGGGCCGGGCCTCGACGCTGACGACGAGGTGGTCCAGGCGGCCGCGGGTCGACAGCTCCAGCGCGAAGTGCGGCGACAGGCCCGGGGTGCGCAGCACGACCTCCTCGATCTGGGTGGGGAAGAGGTTCACCCCGCGCAGGATGATCATGTCGTCGGTGCGGCCGGTGACCTTCTGCATGCGCCGCATCCCCGGCCGCGCGGTGCCCGGCAGCAACCGGGTGAGGTCGCGGGTGCGGTACCGGATGATCGGCAGCGCCTCCTTGGTGAGCGAGGTGAACAGCAGCTCGCCCTCCTCGCCGTCGGCGAGCGGTTCGGCGGTCAGCGGGTCGACGACCTCGGGGTAGAAGTGGTCCTCCCAGACGTGCAGGCCGTCCTTGGTCTCGACGCACTCCTGGCTGACGCCGGGGCCCATGACCTCGCTCAGCCCGTAGATGTCGACCGCGTGGATGTCGAGCCGGTCCTCCATCTCGCGGCGCATCTGCTCGGTCCACGGCTCGGCGCCGAAGATGCCGATCTGCAGGCTCGACGAGCGCGGGTCCACGCCCTGCCGCTCGAACTCGTCGACCAGGGCGAGCATGTAGGACGGCGTCACCATGATGATCCGCGGGCCGAAGTCGCCGATCAGCTGCACCTGTCGCGGGGTCATGCCACCGGAGATCGGCACGACGGTGCAGCCCAGCGCCTCGGCCCCGTAGTGCGCACCCAGGCCCCCGGTGAACAGCCCGTAGCCGTAGGCGTTGTGCAGCATGTCGCCGCTGCGCCCACCGGCCGCCCGGATCGAGCGGGCCATGACGGTGGCCCAGGTGTCGACGTCCTTGCGGGTGTAGCCGACGACGGTGGGCTTGCCGGTGGTGCCCGAGCTCGCGTGCACCCGGGCGACCTGGTCCTGCGGGACGGCGAACATGCCGAAGGGGTAGTTCTCGCGCAGGTCGGCCTTCGACGTGGTGGGGAACTTCGCCAGGTCGGCCAGCTCGTGGCAGTCGTCGGGGTGCACGCCGTGCGCGTCGAAGGACCGGCGGTAGTGGGGCACGTTCTCGTAGGCGTGCCGGAGCGTCCACTGCAGCCGCTCCAGCTGCAGGGCCCGCAGCTCGTCGGTGCCCATCCGCTCCGCCGGGTCCAGCAGGGCCGGGTCGGGGGCCTCGCCGAGGCGCTGCGGTGCGGACGTCGTCACGTGGTCTCCCGGGTCTGACGATTACTGACCGATCGGTCAGTCATGCAAGACCCGGGGACGGCGGCTGTCAACCCGCGGTCATGTCCCCGGTGGCCGGGGTGCCCTCGCCCAGGCCGTAGCGCAGCAGGACCGTGCCGGTCGGCGTCGCGGCCGGCGGGTCGAGCAGGTGCAGGTTGGTGGGCACCGCGCCGTCGGCGACGACCTTCTTGCCGGCGCCGAGCGTGATCGGGTGCAGCCACAGATGCAGCTCGTCGAACAGCTTCTCCCGCAGCAGGGTCTGCACCAGGTCGAGGCTGCCGACGACCTTGACCACCTCGTGCCGTTCCCGGACCTCCCGGACGGCGGCGGGCAGGTCCGGGCCCAGCAGGGTGGACCCGGCCCAGCTCAGCTCGGGGGCGCCGCGGGAGGCCACGTACTTGGGGACGGCGTTGAACAGCTCGGCGAACGGGCCGGTCTGTCGCGGCCAGTACGCGGCGAAGATGTCGTAGGTGCGCCGGCCCAGCAGCAGCGCATCGGTGCCCGCGTAGGACGCCTGCACCTGCGCGCCGGCGTCGGGGTGCATCAGCGGCGCCTGCCAGCCGCCGAAGCCGAACCCGCCGCTGGGGTCCTCGTCCGGCCCGCCGGGCGCCTGGCCCACGAGGTCGAGGGTGGCGAACAGCTCGAGGTGGATCTGGCCCATGGCGTGCTCCCGGGTCTCGGTGGTGTCTGCGTGCTGTCGGGGTGGGGACCGGTCGCCGCGCCGGGACTCATCGGGGTTGTGCGGCGCCGCGATCCGGGGCACACTCATTACCGACCGGATGGTCAGTAATTGCCGCAGGAGGTTCGCCGGATGTCCGCACCGACCGCTGTCCGCCCGACCGAGGACGAGCTGCAGGCGCAGTTCGACGCCACCATCGCCGCCGACCGCCGCATCGAGCCGCGCGACTGGATGCCGGAGAAGTACCGGGCCGGCCTGGTGCGCCAGATCGCCCAGCACGCGCACTCGGAGATCATCGGCATGCAGCCCGAGGGCGACTGGCTGCTCAAGGCCCCCTCGCTGCGCCGCAAGGCCGTGCTGCTGGCCAAGGTGCAGGACGAGGCCGGCCACGGCATGTACCTCTACTCCGCGGCCGAGACGCTCGGCGCCGACCGGGCCGACCTCACCGACAAGCTGGTCAACGGCAAGCAGAAGTACTCCTCGATCTTCAACTACCCGACGCTGACCTACGCCGACTGCGGGGTCATCGGCTGGCTGGTCGACGGCGCGGCCATCTGCAACCAGGTTCCGCTGTGCCGCTCCAGCTACGGGCCCTACGCCCGCGCCATGATCCGGGTCTGCAAGGAGGAGTCCTTCCACCAACGGCAGGGCTACGAGCTGCTCATGACGATGATGCGCGGCACCGACGCGCAGCGGGCCATGGTGCAGGACGCCGTGGACCGCTGGTGGTGGCCCTCGCTCATGATGTTCGGCCCGCCGGACGACGACAGCCCCAACTCGGCGCAGTCCATGGCCTGGGGCGTGAAGCGGCACAGCAACGACGAGCTGCGCCAGCGCTTCGTCGACATGTCGGTGCCGCAGGCGGAGGCCCTCGGCGTCACGCTGCCCGACCCCGAACTGGCCCTGGACGAGACCACCGGCCGGTACCGGTTCGGCCAGATCGACTGGACCGAGTTCAAGCAGGTCATCTCGGGCAACGGCCCGTGCAACGAGGAGCGGATCACCCGCCGCCGGGCCGCGCGCGACGACAACGCCTGGGTCACCGAGGCCGCCACCGCCTACGCCGCGAAGCACTCGGCATGAGCGACCCGACCGCCGAGACCACCGCGGAGGGCGGGCACGGCGCCGTCCCCACGAGCCCCGAGGTGCCCAGCGGCGCCCACCCTTCGCCCTCGGGCGCGGCGCGCCGGGACTGGCCGCTCTACGAGTGCTTCGTGCGCGGCAAGCGCGGGCTCAACCACGTGCACGTCGGGTCGCTGCACGCCCCCGACGACGAGATGGCCGTGCACGCCGCCCGCGACCTGTTCACCCGCCGCAACGAGGGCGTGAGCATCTGGGTGGTACGGGCGTCCCACATCACCGCGTCGAGCCCCGACGAGAAGGACCCGATGTTCGCCCCCGCCGGCGACAAGGTCTACCGCCACCCCACGTTCTACGAGATCCCCGAGGACGTCCCCCACATCTGAAGGACCCCCTCCCACCCCCGGACGCCCTCGTTCCTCGGTCGCCCGGGGCCCCTGGGAGGGGGCCGTTCCAGACACCGGCTGCGAGAACCAGGAGCGTTGCGTTGGCGCACGAGGAGACCGTCTACGACGCGTTGGACCACGCCCACGGGGGCGAGGGCCAGTGGGCGTTCGGCACCGGGTTCGACGACCCGCTCGCCGGGGTCGACACGACGATCCCGGACGGCGTGGACGCGGCCGACCTGGGCGCCTACTGCCTGATGCTCGGCGACGACGCCCTGGTGCTGTGCCAGCGGCTCACCGAGTGGGCCACCCGCGCGCCGGAGCTCGAGGAGGAGGTCGCGATCGCCAACTGCGGCCTCGACCTGCTCGGCCAGGCCCGGCTGCTGCTGGCCCGCGCCGGCAGCTGCGGGGTGCTCGGCCGCAGCCGCCAGCACGCCACCGACTCGATCCCCGACGAGGACGCGCTGGCCTACTTCCGCGACCCCGACGAGTTCGTGAACCACCAGCTGGTGGAGGCCGACGGCGGCGACTTCGCGCAGACCATGGTGCGGCTGCTGGTCGCCAGCACCGCCCGCTTGGCGCTGTTCGTCCGGCTGCGCGAGTCCCGCGACCCCGTGGTCAGCGCCATCGCGGCCAAGGGCGTGCCCGAGCTGACCTACCACCGCGACCACGCCGCCCGCTGGGTGCTGCGCCTCGGCGACGGCACCGCCGAGTCCCACCGTCGCGCGCAGGCCGCCGTCGACGCGGTGTGGCCGCTCACCGCCGACCTGTTCACCGCCACGGACGTCGAGCGGCGCCTGGTGGAGCAGGGCGTGGCCGTGGACCCCGCGCCCACCCGCGACGAGGTGCGCGACGTCCTCACCATGGTGCTCGAGCGGGCGACCCTGACCGTGCCCGCGTGGCCGGCCGACCGGCCCAGCCCGGGCCGGGCGGGGGAGCACACCGACGAGCTGGCACCGCTGCTGGCCACCCTGCAGGGCCTGGCCCGCGAGCACCCGGCGGCCACCTGGTGAGCACCGCGCTCGAGGTGGCGCAGACCGTCACCGACCCCGAGTTGCCGATGCTCACGCTGGCCGACCTCGGCGTGCTGCGGGACGTCCGCACCGAGGGGGAGCAGGTGGTCGTCGAGATCACCCCCACCTACTCGGGCTGCCCGGCGATGGGGGTCATGCGCGCCGACCTGGTGCACGCGCTGCACCGGGCCGGGTTCGCCGACGTCGACGTCCGCACCGTGCTCTCGCCGCCGTGGTCGACCGACTGGATCAGCGACGAGGGCCGCCGCAAGCTCGCCGCCGGCGGCATCGCCCCGCCCGGCCCGGCCACGAGGCACACCGGCCCGATCCCGCTGTCCCTCGGCCCCACCCGCCGGACGGCGACCTGCCCGGTGTGCGGGTCGGCCGACACCGAGGAGCTCAGCGAGTTCAGCGGCACCGCCTGCAAGGCGCTGCGCCGCTGCCGCACCTGCCGGGAACCGTTCGAGCACGTCAAGGAGATCTAGTGGCGCGCACCCGTCCGACCTTCCACCCGCTGACGGTGGCCCGGGTCGAGCAGCTCACCGACGACGCCGTCGCGGTCACCTTCGACGTGCCCGACCACCTCGCCGAGGACTACGCCTTCGCCCCCGGCCAGGCGCTCACCCTGCGCCGCGTGGACGGCGACCGCGACGAGCGCCGCTCGTACTCCATCTGCGCGCCGGTCGGCGCCGCCCCGCGGGTGGGCGTGCGCGAGGTGCCCGGCGGCTACTTCTCGGCGTGGTTGGTCAACGAGGTGCGACCCGGCCAGCAGATCGACGTCCTGCCCCCGTCGGGCACGTTCACCGCCGACCTGTCCACCCCGGCCGACCACGTGTTCGTCGTCGCCGGGTCCGGGGTCACCCCGGCGCTGAGCCTGGCGGGCACCGTGCTGCGCGACGGCGAGTCCATGGTGACGGTGTTCTACGGCAACCGCCGCACCAACACGGTGATGTTCGCCGACGAGCTGGCCGACCTCAAGGACCGCTACGGGGCTCGGCTGCAGCTGGTGCACGTGCTCTCCCGCGAGCCCCGCGACGCCGAGGTCACCAGCGGCCGGCTGGACGGCGAGCGGCTGCGCACCCTGGTCGGCGCCCTGGTCGACGTCCCCGAGGTCGACCACTGGTGGCTGTGCGGCCCGCACGGCATGGTCACCGAGGCCCGCGACCTGCTCGCCGAGCTGGGCGTGCCGCGCGAGCGGGTGCACCAGGAGCTGTTCTTCGTCGACGACGCGCCGCCGGAGCCGGTGCGCGGCGACGAGCAGACCGTGGACGGCCCCTCCAGCCAGGTGACGATCGTGCTCGACGGCCGGTCCACCACGCTGGCGCTGGAGCAGGGCGTGCCGGTGCTCGACAGCGCGCAGCGGGTGCGCTCGGACCTGCCCTTCGCCTGCAAGGGCGGCGTCTGCGGCACCTGCCGGGCCAAGGTCACCGCCGGCGAGGTCGAGATGCGGCGCAACTACGCCCTCGACCCCGACGAGGTGGCCAAGGGCTACGTGCTCACCTGCCAGACGGTGCCGGTGTCCCCGGAGGTCACCGTCGACTTCGACGCCTGACTACCCTGGGCTCGTGACGCGGAGAGTGGGGGCCGGGGGCTCCCGCGAGGAGCGGCAGGGGGGCTCGTCGCAGGCCGGGAGGGCCGTCGGCCGCGGTGGTCGTCCGGAGGACGACGGTGCCACCGAAGAGCTGATCGTGCTGCTGGACGACGACGGCACCGAGATCGGGACCATGCCCAAGCGGCTGGTCCACCACGGCGACACCCCGCTGCACCGGGCGTTCTCCGCCTACCTGTTCGACGACGCGGGCCGGCTGCTGGTGACCCGCCGCGCGCTGGACAAGCAGACCTTCCCCGGCATGTGGACCAACACCGTGTGCGGGCACCCCGGCCCCGGTGAGCCCGACGCCGACGCGATCGCCCGCCGTGCCGCCGACGAGCTGGGCCTGGCGGTCTCCGACCTGCGGCCGGCGCTGCCGGACTACCGCTACCGGGCCGAGCTGTTCGGCATCGTGGAGAACGAGATCTGCCCGGTGTACCTGGGCGTCTTCCGGGGCGAGCCGGTGCCCGCCGCCGGTGAGGTGGGGGAGTGGGAGGTGCTCGACTGGGCCGCCTTCCGCGCCCGGCAGGCCGCCGAGGGCGACGCGTGGTCGCCGTGGTGCCGTGAGCAGGCCGGCCTCATCGAGTCCCGAGGCCTGCTGCCGGCGGCCGGGGGGCCGGGCTCAGCTGCCTGACCCGGGGTCGTCCTCGGGGTGGCGCGGGTCGATCACCAGCCGGACGACGCACCCGTCGCCGTCGCGCAACGGAGCCGTGGTCATGCGGTCGACCGCCCGCCGGGCCAGCCACAGGCCCATGCCGCCGACGCTCAGGTCGCGGCCGTGGGCCGGCCCGTAGCCGGCCAGCGGCTCGTCGAAGCCGGGCCCGCGGTCGGCGACCGCGCACAGCACGCGGTGCTCGGTCACCCACAGCCGCACGTCGACCGGTGGCATGCCGTGCTCACCGGCGTTGACCACCACCTCGTCGATGGCCAGCACCAGGTCCTCGGCCTCGTCGGGGTCCAGCGGGCCGTCGGCCAGCGCCCCGGCCAGCGCCCGGCGCAGCTCCCGCATGCTGCCGACGTCGGCCACCTCCAGGGTGGGCGGGGTGGCCTCGACGGGGTCGGGGCCGGGCTCGGTCCACAGCGACCGCAGCACGTGGGCCGGCTCGCGCCACCCCTGGTTGCCCACCACGTCGGCGTCGGCGTCGGCGGGCAGCAGCCACGGGTGGCACGACTGCGCCGTCGTCAGGTCGTCGCCGAGCCGGGCGGGGTCGAGCACGCAGAAGTGGTCGACCGGCCGGTCGACGAGCACGTGGTTGAGCAGGGCCTCGGTCTGCAGCCACGCCACCACGCCGGCGGTGGACTGGCAGTCGCTGTCGGTGATCAGCTGCAGCCGGGTGCCCGGGGCGGTGAACCGGTCGAGCACCGACGTGTAGCCGGCCAGCGCGTCGGGGGCCCGGCCGGCCAGCAGGTCGGGGTCGACCACGTGCACCGCGGCCGGGGCCAGCTGCGCCTCCAGCGCGGTGCGCAGCCCGGGCGAGCAGGCCAGCAGCACCGGCGCCCCGCCGTCGAGGCCCCGTCGCAGCGCCGGGAGCAGGTGCTGCGCGCACCCGGCATCGGGCGCTCCCCGGTGGGCGACGTGCCGGTACCCCTCGACCTGCACGACCTCACCCCGTCCTCGACCTGACCGAGACCACTGCTTGCCCGCTGGAGCGCGTCGCACACATCAGCAGGCGCAGATCACGCGCCGCGCGGTTGGCACCCCCCTCGCGCAGGGCAGCAGGGGCAGGTGACGACGACCACCGCCGGGACCACCGCCGGGACCACCGCCGGGACCGCTCCCGGGGATGCTGCCTGCCCCAAGCGCATGGTGCACGGTCCCTGTGGCGGTGTGCGCGACGACGGCCGCTGCGAGGTCGCCGACCACCCCTGCACCTTCCTGTACCACCCCCTGCCGAGCTGGCCCGTACCCGTGCCCGCGCCCGCGCCCCGCCCGGGCGGTCTGCTCGACCGGGCCACCCGCGGCGCGGTGGTGCTGACCGACCTGACGGTCGCCCCGTTCGACCCCGCGTCGGTGCGGGCCGTGGTCGCCGAGGTCGGCGGCGTCAGCGACGCCGTCCTGGTCGGGGAGCACCAGAACCGCCCCGACCTGCCGCCGGTGCAGATGGCCGCCGAGGTGCTCGCCGCCGGTGGTCGGCCGTGGACGACGCTGGCCTGCCGCGACCGCAACCGGCTCGTGCTGGAGCAGGAGCTGGTGGGTCTCGCGCTGACCGGGGTGGACGGGGTCCTCTGCGTCACCGGTGACGGCCGGGGCCCGGGCGTGCGCCCCGGCGTCACCCAGGTGTTCGACCTCGACGGCCCCCGGCTGACCGCGCTGGCGGCGGGAACAGGCCTGTCGGTCGCCGTGCCCGAGTCGCCCGAGGCCCCGCCGCGGGACCTCCGCCCCGCCCGGGTGGCCCGCAAGCAGCGGGCCGGCGCCGCGCTGTGCGTGCTCAACCACGTATCCGGTGCCGACCGGGTCGCCACCTTCGTGCGGGCGGCCCGGGCAGCCGGTGCCACGCTGCCGTTCATCGCTGCGGTCGCGGTCTACAGCGACGAGCGCTCGGCCCGGGTGCTGCAGGCCTTCCCCGGCCTGCACCTCGACGGCGCCGCCGTGCAGCGGGTGCTCGACGCCCCGGACCCCGTCGAGGCCGGCATCGCCGCGGCGGTGGCCGAGGCCCGCGCCCTGCTCGCCGTGCCCGGGGTGATCGGGGTCAACCTCTCCGGGCTGGCGTCCGACCGCGGGGTGCTCGCCGGCGCGCGGGTCAAGGCCGAGGTCGCCCGCCGGGTGCGCGGGGCCGGGGGTGCGGCATGAGCGCGATGGACGACGAGTTCGACGTCGTGGCGGCCTGGACGGAGGAGGCGGCGCGGGCGCTGGGACCCGGGCACGCGGTGCCGGCCGGCTGCCGGGGTTCGGGCAGCCTGGGCTCGCTGCGGTGGTTGGCCGACCGGCTGGACCTGCGACCGGGGGCGCGACTGGTCGACTCCGGCTCCGGCGTCGGTGGGCCGGCCGCCTGGCTGGCCGGGGACCGGCAGGTGCAGCCGGTGTGCGTCGAGCCCATGGTCGGGGCGGTGCACGCCTCACGGCGGTTGTTCGGCCTGCCCACCGTGCTCGGCGCGGCCCAGGCCCTGCCGCTGGCCGACCGCACGGCGGACGGAGCCTGGTGCCTGGGCGTGCTGTGCACCACCGACGACAAGGCCGGTGCGCTGGCCGAGCTGCACCGCGTGCTGGTGCCCGGTGGCCGGCTGGGGTTGCTGGTCTTCGTGCAGGACGGGCCGCTGCACGCACCCGCCCCGGAGGGCAACGTGTTCCCGTCGTCGGCCGAGCTGACCACGCAGCTGGCCGAGGCCGGGTTCGCCGTCCGGGAGCGGGCCGTCGCCGACCTGCACGACAACCCGCACGAGTGGGCCGACGCCGCCGACGCCGTCGAGGCCGAGGTCGAGCGTCGGCACGGCGACGACGCCCGGTGGGCGCGGGCGCAGGAGCAGTCCGGCCGCATGGGCACGCTGTTGGGGTCCGGGGACCTCGAACCGCTGCTGGTGGTGGCGCAGCGCTCGGCATGAGCCGGCCCGCCGCGCTGTTGGGCGCGGTGTGCACGCGGACGTGGTGGTGGTCGGGGCCGGGCAGGCCGGCCTGTCGGCGGCGCACCACCTGCGGCGGGCCGGGGCCGACTTCGTCGTGCTCGACGCCGACGACGCGCCGGGCGGGGCCTGGCAGCACCGCTGGGACTCCCTGCGCCTGGACCGGGCCAACGGCATCGCCGACCTGCCCGGGCTACCGCTGACCGGGGACCCGCAGGAGCGGGCGTCGGTCGCGATGGCCCGGTACTTCGGCGAGTACGAGGCGCACTTCGACCTGCCGGTGCGGCGCCCGGTCGCCGTCCGCCGGGTGACCCGGACCGAGGACGGGTTCGCCCTCGACACCACCGCCGGCCGCTGGACCGCGCGTGGCCTCGTCAACGCCACCGGCACCTGGACCCGGCCGTTCTGGCCGGCCTACCCGGGCCGGGAGACCTTCCGCGGTCGACAGCTGCACGCCGCGCAGTACCCGGGCGCGGCGGCCTTCGCCGGGCAGCACGTGCTGGTCGTGGGCGGCGGGATCTCGGCGCTGCAGCTGCTCCTGGAGATCGCCGAGGTCACCCGCACCACGTGGGTGACCCGGCGGCCACCGGTCTGGCGGGACGGCGACTTCGACCCCGACGCCGGGCGCGCCGCCGTCGCACTGGTCGACCAGCGCGTGCGGGCCGGCCTGCCGCCGGGCAGCGTCGTGTCGGTGACGGGCCTGCCCGTCACGCCGGACGTCGTCCGGGCCCGCGAGCGGGGGCTGCTCGACCCGCTGCCGGCGCCCTCCCGCCTGACCCCGACCGGGGTCGCGTGGGACGACCCGCCGCGGACCCTCGACGTCGACGTCGTCCTGTGGGCCACCGGCTTCCGGGCGGCCCTGGACCATCTGGCCCCCCTGCACCTGCGCGCCCCCGGCGGCGGCATCGCCGTCGAGGGCACCCGGGTGGTCGCCGAGCCCCGGCTGCACCTGACCGGCTACGGACCCTCGGCCTCCACCATCGGCGCGAACCGGGCCGGCCGCACCGCCGTCCGGGAGCTGCTGGCCACGCTGGCGGCGTGAGTCACCGGTCGGGACGCGGGCGGTCCTGCTGGTGCATGCGGACGGCGAGCAGGGCGACGTCGTCCTCGGCGCGCTCGGGCAGCAGCTGGCCCAGCAGCGCGTCGACCAGCTCGTGCACCGGGAGGTCGCCGAGCGCGGACAACCGCCGGCGCAGGTCGGTGATGCCGTCGTCGAAGACCTGGTCGCGGCGCTCGACCAACCCGTCGGTGTAGAGCAGCACCGTCGAGCCGCGCGCCAGGACCGCCTCGTGCTGCTGGCGGGGCAGTGCCGGCTGCACGCCCAGCAGCAGGTCCGGCTGGTCGGCGTCGAGCAGCTCGGTGGACCCCTCGGGGGTCAGCACCACCGGGGGGAGGTGCCCGGCGTTGGACCAGACCAGCCGGGTGACCCCCTCGCCCTTCTCGTCGGAGGTCTGCTCGAGGCGGGCCACCAGCACCGAGGCCATGGCGTCCATCTGCAGCCCGGCCGCGGTGTGGTCGAGCCGGCGCAGCACCTGCGCCGGCCCGTCGCCGGTGTCGTAGGCGATGCCGCGCAGCAGGCCGCGCAGCTGGCCCATGACCGCGGCTGCCTCGGTGTCGTGGCCCACGACGTCGCCGATCACCAGCATCGTGGCGCCGTCGGGCTGCACGAACACGTCGTACCAGTCGCCGCCGACCTCGGCCTCGCGGGCGGCCGGGACGTAGCGCACGGCCATCTGCAGGTGGTCGGGCTGCGGGGGCTCGGACAGCATGCTGCGCTGGAGCGTCTCGGCGGCGCGGGCCACCCGGCGCGACCGTGCGTAGAGGGCCTCGAGCAGGTTGTGGCGCAGCTCCTTGGCCTCGGCCAGCTCGGCCTGTGTCCACGGCTCGGAGCGGCCGCGCACGGTCTCCTCCCACCGGGCGAAGGACTTGCGCGGGGAGATGCGCACCTCGTCGCCCTCGACCACGACGTCGGCCTTGCGGGTGGGGTCACCGCCCCAGTCCACGGTGCGGATCTTCTCCTGCCGGGCCCAGAGCACGTACTGGCCGTCGGGCAGCGGCACCACCAGCGCACCGCAGACGGTGTCGGTGGGGATCGCCAGGGCGGCGGCGTCGGCCACCAAGCTGTCGGTGGCGGCCACCTCGGCCGCCCGGTCGGCGGCCCAGCCGGCGATCGCGGCGTGCAGCTCGGGGGCCAGCGGCGCACCGCGCAGCGCCGTGTGGCCCTGCAGGTCGACCACC
This sequence comes from Klenkia sesuvii, assembly GCF_037083825.1. Taxonomy (NCBI): domain Bacteria; kingdom Bacillati; phylum Actinomycetota; class Actinomycetes; order Geodermatophilales; family Geodermatophilaceae; genus Klenkia; species Klenkia sesuvii. The sequence goes on along the minus strand of NZ_JBAPLU010000019.1, from coordinate 40,898 downwards.
ACGGTGTCGGCGTCGACCAGGTCGAGCAGGTCGGGGGTGCCGAGCAGGGCATCGGCCAGCGGCCGCTCCTCGTCGAGCGTCGCCGCGGTGAGCCAGGCCAGCGTGGAGCGCGCCCGCAGCGCCCGGCGCACCTCCTCCTCGGCGGCCCGGTCGACCAACCGCAGCGACAGGGTGGAGCCGAGGAACTCGGCGGCCGCGCGGGTGGCGTAGGGCGGGGCGTGCGGACCGCTGTAGTGGTGGCACGCGATGAGCCCCCACAGCTTGTCGTCGCGCAGCAGGGACAGCGACATCGACGCGGTGACGCCCATGTTGAGCAGGTACTCCACGTGGATCGGGGAGACGCTGCGCAGCGTGGAGAACGTGAGGTCCAGGGGCTGGCCGGTGGCCGGGTGGTCGACCGGGTGGATCGGCGCGGGGGTGTAGGGCACCTCCGAGATGAGCCGGATCCAGTTCTTCTCGTACAGCGCACGCGCCTGCGCCGGGATGTCCGAGGCGGGGTAGTGCAGCCCGAGGAAGGTCTCCAACCCGCCGTGCTGCGCCTCGGCGACCACCTCGCCGTTGTAGTCGGCGTCGTAGCGGTACAGCATCACGCGGTCGAAGCCGGTGAGGCTGCGCACCGCCTCGACGGTGGTGTCGTACAGGGCCTGCAGGTCGGTCGTGCGGTTGAGCTCGGCGATGGTGCTCCGCACGGCCTGGTAGGTGTTCGGGAAGCTGAACGGCCGGGGGCCGAAGGCCGGTTCGAGCTCCACGACCAGGCTGGTGGTCGGCGCCTGCCCGACACCCTCGCCCGGGTGCTGGGTGGCTCCCGCCGGGCCGTGCACGGCGCGGTGCAGGATCGCGTCCACCGGCACCGGGGTGCCGTCGAGGTCGAGGGTCAGCTCGACCGGGTTGCGCTCGCGCAGGTCGCCGAAGGCAGCCGCACTGCGTGCCACGGCCTGCGCCGGCACCGTGCCGATGACCTCGGCCAGCGGGCGGCCGAGGGCGGTCTCCCACGCCGTGCCGACGACGTCGGCCAGGTTCGCCGACACCTGCTCGACGACCAGGTCGGGCTCGCTGACGGCGATGAGCACCCCGCGCGGCTGGATGCTGCCCGGGACGTGGATGGGTTCGCGCTCGCAGTTGGACAGGTCGACCTGGGTGCCTGGGGCCAACCACTGCACGGGCTGGGTCTCCGTCACGCGGGGACACCTCCACCGGGTCGCGTGGGATCGGCGGGGGACGGCGACGCACTCTGCTGGACGTCGCGGCACCACAGCGCCATGGATCGGAAGGTACGTCGTGCCGCCGACACGAGCGCGTCGGCGTCGCCGCCGCGGGCCACGTGGTCGCGGGTGACGCGCCGGAAGGCGGCCCACCGGGCGCCGGTCGCCTCGCCGTACGGGCTGAAGGACGCCAGGGGCCCGACCCCGGCCATGGCCGGCAGGCCGGCGAGGTGCCGGTCGATGAACACCCCGCCCAGGGTCGAGCCCTCCAGCACGTAGAGCGTCCCCAGCGCCTCGTCGGTGGTCCCCGGCACGGGGACGTCGGCGGGCCGGGTGGGGTCGGGGGTGCCGCCCAGGGCGGCGAGGTCGGCGGCGAGGACGTGCGCGCGCCGGCGGTCGGCCCACTCGACGGCGGCGGCGTCGGCGGGCTCGGTCGCGGCCCAGGCGTCCAACCCGGCCTCCACCTCGACCCAGAAGGCGTGCATGCGCTGCAGCACGGCGCCCAGCCGCCGCGGCGTGAGGTCCGGGTCCAGCAGGTCGAGGGTGCCCTCGAGCTCGCGGTGCTCGTCGGTGGTCGCGGTGCGCAGCCGCAGCATGACGTCGGCGGCGGACTGCGGGTCGGGGCCGGGGTCGTGCGTCATCGGTCCCCCCTCATCAGACCGTCGACCCTAGTTGACCCCCGCGCGGTCGTCCGCGAGCCGTGGTCACCGGCGGTCAGCCGGGCGCTGCGCAGGGTCAGGTGCAGGGCCAGCCGGTCGCCGCCGTCGGCCAGGTCCAGCCCGGTCAGGGCGGCGATGCGGCCGAGCCGGTAGTACAGCGTCTGCCGGTGCACGACCAGCTCGGCGGCTGCCCGCTGGGGGGACCCGGCCCGGTCCAGCCACACCTCGGCGGTGCGGGTCAGCACCGGGTCCTCCAGCAGCGCCGCGAACGCCGGGTCCGGGCCGGCCAGCTGCACGACCTGGCGCCACGCCCCGAGCTCCCCCCACGACGCGACCGGGGCCAGCGCGGGCTCGACCGCGGCCACCCGGGCGGCGTCCACCGCCTCGCGCCACTGGGCCGGCAGCGACCGGCACCCCCGACGCGGTGCGGCCACCCCGGCGGTGCTGCCCGCGGGCAGCCGGTGCAGGGCCGCCGCGGAGAGCGCCACCGCCGGCCGGTCGTCGGCCACGTGCGGCAGCGGAAGCAGGACGGCGACCAGCGGCCCCACGGCGGCGCTGCGCGCACCGGCGCCGGGTGGCACCCAGGTGCCGGGCAACCCGGCCTCACCGGGCCGCAGCGCCACGAGGGTGACCGGGGTGTCCGCGCCCAGCCGGTCGGCCAGGCGGTGCGTGGCCGGCTCGTCCCCGGCCAGGGCCGGGTGCAGGTCGGCCGCGTCGTCGCTGCCGGGCCGGGTGGCCAGCAGCTCGCCGGCCCGGTCGGCCAGCCGGCGGGCCTCGGCCAGGCCGGGCTGGTCCGGGTGCTCGAGGTCGGTGCGGCCCTCGTCGAGCAGCCACAGCCAGCCGTGCAGCCGACCGCGGTGCCGCACCGGGAGGCACAGCCGGGTGAGGATGCCGGCGTCCGGGTCGGCGGGGGTGCGCAGCGGGCCGGTGGCCCGGTCGATGCCGAAACCGGCGAACCAGCGCCGGGTGTCGGCGGTGGACCCGCGGGTCAGGATCGACCGCGTGCGCACGGCGTCCAGACCCGTCAGGGCCTCGTCGCCCTGGGCGCAGAAGGCCAGCAGGGTGAAGTCGGGGTCCTCGAGCGTCGCGGGCGCGTCGAGCAGGCGGGAGACCTCGTCCACGATCTCCTGCAGGTCGTCGCGCACCAGACGATCGTACGAACGGATCCCGACAGCTGTCCGTGGCGATGGCCGCCGCACCCCTCCTAGGTTCCAGTCACCCACTGCTGCTGGAGGTCCCGTGCTCGGTCAGGCCCTGCTCGTCGCGTCCCGCCGACCCGGCCTGCGCCGCGTGGTCGTCGGCACCCCGGTCACCCGCCGGGTGGTCGACCGGTTCGTCGCCGGGGAGCAGCTGCCCGACGCGTTGGCCGCCGTCCGGGCGCTGCGGTCGGCCGGCCTGGCCGTCACGCTGGACCACCTGGGTGAGGACATCACCTCCCGCGCCGCGGCCGTCGCCTCCCGCGACGCCTACCTGGCGCTGCTGGACGCGCTGGCCCCGCTGCAGCTCGGCTCGGCCGCCGAGGTGTCGGTGAAGCTGTCGGCGTTCGGCCAGGCGCTGCCCGGTGGGCACGACCTGGCGCTGCAGCTGGTCCGGCCGGTCGCGGAGGCGGCCACGGCGCTGGGCACCACGGTGACCCTGGACATGGAGGACCACACCACCGTCGACTCCACCCTCGCCGTCCTCGCCGAGCTGCGTCGTGAGCACCCGGGCACCGGTGCGGTCCTGCAGTCTGCGCTGCACCGCACGGAGGCCGACGCGCGCGACCTGGCCGTCGCCGGCTCCCGGGTGCGGCTGGTCAAGGGTGCCTACGCCGAGCCGCGCACCGTGGCCTTCACCGACAGGGCCGAGGTGGACGCCGCCTACCTGCGCTGCCTCGACGTCCTGTTCCGGGGCGAGGGCTACCCGATGGCCGGCACCCACGACCCGGCCATGATCGCCCGGGTGCTGGAGCTGGTGCACGAGACCGGCCGCGCAGCCGACAGCTACGAGTTCCAGCTCCTCCACGGCATCCGCACCGGCGAGCAGCGGCGGCTGGCCCGCGAGGGGCACACCGTGCGCACCTACGTGCCCTACGGCGCCGACTGGTACGGCTACTTCATGCGCCGGCTGGCCGAGCGCCCGGCCAACCTGCAGTTCTTCCTCCGCTCCCTCGTGAAAGGCTGATCACCCCGTGGACGGCATCACCCAGGTCCCCGCCCCGCGCAACGAGCCGGTGCTCGACTACGCCCCCGGCTCGCCGGAGCGCACCGCGCTGCAGGCCGAGCTGACCCGCCTGGCGGCCTCGCCCGAGGAGCTCACCGCCACGATCGGCGGCCGGCAGCGGATGGCCGGCGGCGCGCCGTTCGACGTCGTCGCCCCGCACGCGCACGCCCAGGTCCTGGGGACGTCGGCGCACGCCACCGGCGACGACGCCCGCGACGCGCTGGCCGCCGCGAAGGCCGCCGCCCCCAGCTGGGCCGAGCTCTCCCAGGACGACCGCGCCGCGGTGTTCCTCAAGGCCGCCGACCTGCTGGCCGGGCCGTGGCGGCAGACCCTCAACGCCGCCACGATGCTGGGCCAGTCCAAGACCGCCCAGCAGGCCGAGATCGACAGCGCCTGCGAGCTGGCCGACTTCTGGCGCTACAACGCGCACTTCGCCCAGCGCATCCACGCCGAGCAACCGGTCAGCTCGCCCGGGGTGTGGAACCGGGTCGACCACCGCCCGCTGGAGGGCGTCGTCTACGCGGTCACCCCGTTCAACTTCACCGCCATCGCCGGCAACCTGCCCACCGCGCCCGCGCTGATGGGCAACACCGTGGTGTGGAAGCCCGCGCCCACCCAGCAGTTCGCGGCCCACCAGCTGATGCGGTTGCTCGAGGCCGCCGGGCTGCCCGACGGCGTGGTCAACATGCTGCCCGGCGACGGCGTGGCGGTCTCCGACGTCGTGCTCGCCGACCGCGACCTGGCCGGCATCCACTTCACCGGCTCGACCGCGGTGTTCCAGCACCTGTGGCGCACGGTGGGGCAGAACATCGCCGACTACCGCACCTACCCGCGCATCGTGGGCGAGACCGGCGGGAAGGACTTCGTCTTCGCCCACCCGTCGGCCGACCTCGAGGTGCTGCGCACCGCGCTGGTCCGCGGCGCCTTCGAGTACCAGGGGCAGAAGTGCTCGGCGGCCTCGCGCGCCTACGTGCCCCGCTCGCTGTGGACGAAGCTGCGCGACGACCTCGCCGGGCTGGTCGACTCGCTGCCGATGGGTCCGGTCACCGACTTCTCGAACTTCCTGGGCGCGGTGATCGACGCGACGTCCTTCTCGAAGCTCTCCGGCGTGCTGGACCGGGCCCGCACCGACGACGCGCTCACCGTGGTCGCCGGCGGCACCTGCGACGACGCGGAGGGGTACTTCGTGCGGCCCACCGTGCTCGAGGGCACCGACCCCGGGCACGACGTGTTCCGCACCGAGTTCTTCGGGCCGGTGCTCGCCGTCCACGTGTACGAGGACGCCGACCACGACGCCGTCCTGGCCCAGATGGAGTCGGTGGCCCCCTACGCCCTCACCGGCGCGGTCATCGCCCAGGACCGCGCCGCCATCGCGCACGCCACCCGGGCGCTGCGCAACGCGGCCGGCAACTTCTACGTCAACGACAAGCCCACCGGCGCCGTCGTCGGCCAGCAGCCCTTCGGCGGGGCCCGCGCGTCGGGCACCAACGACAAGGCCGGCGCCCCGCAGAACCTGCAGCGCTGGACGAGCACCCGGGTCATCAAGGAGACCTTCGCCCCGCCGCGGGACCACCGGTACCCCTATCAACTGTGACCCTCCGGGTCACACCGCGGCCAACGGCCGTCCCCGGCTGCGCTGAGCCGGTCCGCTCCCTCCTCGGGGAGGAGACCTCGTTCCTCGGCCCCTCCCGTCGTCGGGACGGGCTGTGGTCAGCTCCGGCGCTCGGTCTCCAGCTCGGCGAGGAGGGCGTCGACCGTCTGCTGGGCGGAGCCCTGGCCGGAGTAGGCGTGGCCGGGCTCGTCGGCGGCCAGCGGCTCGAGCGTGGCCAGCTGGCTGTCCAGCAGCGACCCGGGCATGTAGTGGCCCTTCCGCTGCCGCAGCCGCTCGACCAGGACGTCGCGCGGGGTGTCGATGTGGGCGAACCACACCGACGGGTGCCCGTCACCGAGCAGGTCGCGGTAGGACCGCTTGAGCGCCGAGCAGGTGATCACCAGGTCGGTGCCGGCTGCCTCGTGCGCACCGATGCGGTCGGCCACCGCGCGCAGCCACGGCCACCGGTCCTGGTCCTCCAACGGGGTGCCCGAGCTCATCTTCTCCACGTTGGCCGGCGGGTGCAGGTCGTCGCCCTCCACGAAGTCGCAGCCCAGGGCCTCGGCGAGGCCCACCCCCACGGTCGACTTCCCGGTCCCCGACACCCCCATGACGACGACGGTGACGGTGGTCGGCGGGGGAGCGGTGTCGGCCATGGCCCGACCGTATCGGTGTCGGGGGATGATCGCGGCTGCAGATGGACGAGGCGGCGGAGCAGGAGACGGGCCCGGTGTGGCGGTCCTCCGCCGTCCGGGCGTTGCTGGCCGCGTCGCTGCTGGGGTTCACCAGCTACGCGGTGACCCTGGCCGCGCTGCCCTCCTACGCCGTCCGCGGGGGCGCCGGCGTCGCGGCCGCCGGGCTGGTCACCACGGTGTTCCTCGCCGCCACCGTGCTGACCCAGCTGGCCGTCCCGCGGCTGGTCGGCCGGTTCGGCCTCGGGGCGGTGCTGGCCGGTGGCCTGCTGACGATCGGCGCCCCGGCGCCCCTGTACCTGGTCGAGGACGGGGTGGGTTGGCTGTGCGCGGTGTCGGCCGTGCGCGGCACCGGGTTCGGCGTGCTGACCGTGCTGGGCGCGACGATCGCCGCCCGGGTGGTGCCGCCGTCCCGGCGCGGGGAGTCCCTCGGCCTGTACGGCCTGGCCCTCGGCCTGCCCACCCTGGCCGCCACACCCGGCGGCGTGGCACTGGTGCTGTCCGACCGGTTCCCCGTCGTGGTGGCGGTCGCCGTGCTGCCGGTGCTCGGCCTGCTCGCGGTGCCGCGGTTGGTGCGGGCTGTGCCCAGCACCGTCACCGCGCCCTCCGGTGACCCGGTCGGCCCGGCGGTGCGCGCAGCAGCACCCCCGTCGGCGGTGCTGCTGGTGGTCACCCTCGCCGGGGCCGGGGTGGTCACCTTCCTGCCGATCGCCCGCCCCGACGGCGCCGTCGCCACGGTGGGGCTGCTGGTGTTCGGGCTCACCGGCGCGCTGTGCCGGTGGGCCGGTGGTGTGCTGACCGACCGGTACGGCACGCACCTCCTGCTGCCCGGCGCACTGGCGCTCGGCGTGGTCGGGTTGGTGCTGCTGGCGGCGGGGCTCGACGTCGACGCCCTGGTGCTCGCGGGGGCGGCGGTGTTCGGGATGGCCTACGGCGGCTCGCAGAACACCACGCTCGTGGTGGCCATGGCCCGCGCGGGTGACCGGGGGACGACGACGGCCAGCGCGGTGTGGAACGCCGCCTTCGACGCCGGCACCGGGCTGGGGGCCCTCGCGGTGGGGGTGGTGGCGGCCGCGGTCGGGCTGGAGCTGGCCTACGCGGTGCTGGCCGGTCTCGTGGTGCTGGCGCTGCCGCTGGCGGTGCGGGTCAGTCGTCGCTGACCGGGGCGGCGGCGCGGGCGGCCGCGAGAGCCTGCATGTGCTGGACGAGCGCGGCCTCCCGGGCCAGGGCGTGCAGCCAGGGCCGCAGCGCCTCGGGATCGCGGCCGGCGGCGTCGCGCTGGGTGGCCAACCGCATGTGCCGGCCGGTGGCCTGGGCGCGCTGGGCCGGCGAGAGCTCCCGTGCTCCGCTGCGCGACAGCACGGTGAAGGCAGCACCCAGGTAGGTGATGCCGGCCAGGTCGGTGGCCGAGGCGAGCACGGCGTCGGCGTCGTCCTGCCGTCCCGCGGCGACCAGGGCCAGGTGCTCCTCGGCGCGGCGGCGCCCTTCCTCGGCGGTGCTCATGGCGCCCCTCCCCGGGTCCGGACAGCAGAACGGCCCCGCCGGTGAGGACGGGGCCGATCGGGACTGTGCGCCATCAGGGACTTGAACCCCGAACCCGCTGATTAAGAGTCAGCTGCTCTGCCAATTGAGCTAATGGCGCGGTGCCACCACGTCGCGGCGACCGGCAGAACACTACACGGCCCCCGTCGGCCGGGGCGAGCCGGGGTGGCGTGGCCTGCATGACAGCGAGTTGTCAGCACCGAGGCGCACACTGGACGACGACGGCTGGTGGCACACCCGCGCCCCGGCCCGGTAGGGGGGAAGTCCTAGGTGGTCCTGCAGATCGATCGTCGTTCCGTGCTCGCGCTGGGCGCTGCCGGGGTGCTGGTGGTGCTCGCCGGCTGCGGTCCCGACGCCGACGGGGGCGGGTCCGCCGCATCCACCACACCCCCCGCCGAGCCGGCCGCGGTCACGCTGTCGGTGGCCGACGGCGCCACCGACGTCTCGCCGGCCACCGCGCTGCAGGCCACCGTCGTCGGCGGTTCGGTCACCGGCATCACGGTCACCGACGCGACCGGCACCCCGGTGGCCGGCACGGTCGTCGAGGCGACGGCACCGTCCACGCCGGAGCCCGGGACGTCCGACCCCGCCACGGCCGATCCTGCTGCGGGCGAGTCCGCCGCGGGTGAGTCCGCCACGGCCGAGACCACCCCGGCGACCTCGGCGGCCGGGGTGACCACCACCTGGACCCCGTCGGCGCCGCTGGGGTACGGCAGCACCTACACCGTCCGGGCCGTGGCCGAGAACGCCGACGGCGTCGAGTCCGACGCCAGCGGGTCGTTCACCACCGTCGTGCCCGGCTCGTTGAGCACGCCCTCGATCGGCCCGCTCGACGGCACCACCGTGGGCGTGGGCATGCCCATCCGGGTCTTCTTCGACGAGCCGGTGGTCAACAAGGCCGAGGTCGAGCGCGACCTCGTCGTCACCAGCAGCACCCCCACCGACGGGCGGTGGAACTGGATCAGCGACAGCGAGGTGCACTTCCGCCCCTCCACCTACTGGCCGGCCAACACCGAGGTGACCCTCGACGCGAACCTCTACGGCGTCGACATGGGCGACGGCGTGTGGGGGGAGAAGAACCGCACGGTGTCCTTCACCGTGGGGGCCAAGCACGTGTCGGTGGCCGACGCGGCAGCGCACACCCTGACCGTCTCCTCCGGGGACCAGGTCGTGCAGACCTACCCGATGAGCGCCGGCAGCTCCGCCAACCCGACCCGCAATGGCCCGCACGTGGTGCTCGAGAAGTTCGCCGACATCACCATGGACTCCTCGACCTTCGGGCTGGCCGTCGACGCCCCCGGTGGCTACCGCACCGACGTCCAGTACGCGACCCGCATCTCCAACAACGGCGAGTTCGTGCACGCGGCCCCGTGGTCGGTCCGCCAGCAGGGGTCGTCGAACGTCTCGCACGGCTGCATCAACCTGTCCACCGAGCGGGCGCAGTGGTTCTACGACTTCAGCCAGCCCGGCGACGTCGTCGAGGTGGTCAACTCGGTCGGCCCGACCCTGTCCCGGGTCGACGGCGACATCTACGACTGGGCCATCCCGTGGGACCAGTGGGTGGCCGGCAGCGCCCTGCCGTGACCCCGTACGCCGACAGGCCCCCGATCCGCGAGGGATCGGGGGCCTGTCGACGTCCTGGGGCAGGACCCGAGCGGGCACCGGCCGACCGGGGCCCAGGCGCAGGGCGGACGCCCGGTCCGGTGATCAGCACGGGTCGGTTGCTGCCTCACCGCAGCGGAGACCGCACCTGGCCCGGGGTGATCGTGCGCTGGGCACTGCCCGGGACGGCAGAACCCCCGGCCACGAGATGACCGGGGGCTCCATGGGGTGAGTGACGGGACTCGAACCCGCGACATCCAGGATCACAACCTGGCGCTCTACCAGCTGAGCTACACCCACCGTCGCCCGCGAGCGGGCGGTCGGTGCGACCCGCGCGAGGCGGGCCGTCGAGAAGAGTACCGGAGGGCTCAGCCCTGCTGCGGAGGGGTCAGCAGCGCTGAGTACGTGTCGGTGGCCGCGGCCGCGGCGGCCTGGGCCTGCTCCGTGGTGGGGCCCGGCGCCGGGGCGAAGACGGCCCCGCGGTAGTAGGCCAGCTCGCGGATGGACTCGAGGATGTCGGCCAGCGCGCGGTGGGCCAGCCCCTTGGGGGGCTGGTTGAAGTAGACCCGGGGGTACCAGCGGCGGGCGAGCTCCTTGACCGAGGACACGTCGACCATGCGGTAGTGCAGGTGGTCGTCGAGGGCCGGCATGTCGCGGGCGAGGAAACCCCGGTCGGTGCCGATGGAGTTGCCGCACAGCGGGGCGGTGCGGCGCTCGGGGGCGAACCGCTTGACGTAGGCCAGCACCTGCTGCTCGGCCTCGGCCAGCGTGGTGGTCGAGGCGCGCACCGCCTCGGTCAGGCCCGACTTGGCGTGCATGGCCACCACGACGTCGTCCATGCCGGCGAGCGCGTCGTCGTCGGCGTGGATGACGACGTCCAGGCCCTCGTCGAGCACGTTCAGCTCGGAGTCGGTGACCACGACGGCGATCTCGATCAGCTGGTCGCGGGCCAGGTCCAGCCCGGTCATCTCGCAGTCGATCCAGACCAGGTTGTGCGCTCCGTTGCCTGCCACGGCTGGCGACAGTACGCACCCCCGCCGCCGACCAGCGCGCACCGCTGGGGCCCATACGCCAGAAACGCACCATCCGCCACTCGGGAGTGCTGACCCGCGGGCCGGACGCCGATACGCTGCGGTCTCGCCCACGGCAGGAGTTGCTCCCATGACCTTGGACACCCGTTCGGCCGCCGCCGTTCGACCGGCGCCGCCGTCGGTGCGCGCCGCGCTGCGCCACCCCGTCGCCGCCCTGCGGTGGCTGTGGGCCTACGCCATGACCCCCGGTGCGCCCGGACGGCCCACCACCGAGCCGGAGCTGCGCTGGCTCTACGGCGGCTGGCTGCTGGCGTTCGCGCTCAAGATGCTGGGGTCCTCGTGGGACGTGTCGTGGCACTTCAAGTGGCTGCGCGACGACCTGGCGCCCCCGCACCTGCTGAACTCGGCGGGCACGGTGCTGGTCGTGGCCTTGGTGGTGGTGCACACCTACAGCGGTCGCGGGGTCGACCGGCGCGCCCTGCGCTGGATGCAGTGGGGCACGGCGACGTTCCTCGTCGCGGTGCCGGTCGACATCGTCAACCACCGCGTCAACGGGCTCGACATCACCAGCTGGAGCCCCAGCCACATGATCCTGTACGTCGGCACCGCGATCATGCTGGCGGGGGCGATCCGTGGCTGGTGGCTGTACGCCGCACCGGGCCGGGTGCGCACCCTCGTGCACCTCGGGCTGTGGCTGTTCTTCGTCGAGAACGTGCTGTTCCCCAACCAGCACCAGGAGTACGGCGTGCTGTCGCTGGCCGACTACCGGGCCGGGCAGACCACCGCCGAGCCGCAGCTGCTGGACTTCGCCGCGGCCCAGGGTTCCTCGCCGACCAGCTTCATGCTCCCGGTGCCGCCGTGGGTGCACCCCACCTGGCTGATCTGCGCCGGTCTGCTCTCCCTCGTGGTGGCGCGCAGGGTCGTCGGCAAGCGCTGGACGGCGACGGTCCTGGTCGGCACCTACCTGGCCTACCGGGCCGTCGTCTGGGGCTTGCTCGTGGCCACCGGGTTCCCGCCCTCGGTGCTGCCGGTGATGCTGGTCGTGGGCGCGGTGCTGGTGGACTGCGCCGTCACCTGGCGCGTGCCCGGCTGGCTGGCGGGTGTGCCGGTGGCCGCCGCGGTCTTCCTGGCCGCCTTCCTGCAGGAGTTCCTCGCCGTCGTCCCGCCGTGGGAGTGGGCGGCGGCACCGTTCGTCTGCCTGGGCTTCGCCCTCCTGTGGGCCGCCGTCGACCGGGTGGCGAGCAGCCGGTGGTGGGTGCGCTGGTCGACGCCGTCGGTGTCCGCGGAACCCGGGGCGAGCGGCGCGCCAGCCCGATGAGCGACCGGCGGGTCGCCGCGATGTCGTAACGTCGACGCGATGACCCACGAGGAGGCGCGGTGCTGATCCTCACGCCCTCGGGGCTCGAGACCGCTGCCGAGCGGGCCTTCTTCACCGAGCTGGCCGGCTGGGACACCGGTGGCTCGGTGCGCGGTGCGCTGGTCGCCTCCCTGGCGCTGTCCGACGGCCCGATGGACCGCCGGATCAGCGACGCCGTCGTGCTGGTGCCCGAGGGGGTCGCCGTCGTGCGGGTCGTCGAGGTGGTGCGGCAGGCCGGGGTGGTCACCGTCCTGCCGGAGGGGTCCTGGACCATCGGGCCGGGCGCCGGTCCCGGCGACGTCCTCCAGCTGGCCGGCGGCGGGTCGACCCCGCTCGACGGGCTCATGCGGGCAGGCATGGAGGTCGCGGTGCGCCTGCGCCGGGCCGGGCTCGAGCCCGGGCGCATCGCCCGGCTGACCGTGCTGCACGGCCAGCTCAGCGGGCTGGTCCCCGCCGACGGGGACCTCGGCGAGGGTGACCAGGTGTCGCTGCTGGAGTCGCGGTCGCTCCTGCTGGGCATCGCGCGGGCCAGCCGCTACACCGGCACCGACAACCCCCGCCTGTGGACGACGGCCGACGTGCGGGCCGCGCTGGAGGCCCTCGGGGTGGGTGGCCGCAGCCCCGCCGTCGAGGAGCTCAACGGCGAGGGCTTCCCCTACTCGCCCTACGTGCTGCGTCGCCGCGAGCTCCTCGCGCCGGCGACCCTGGCCAGCCAGCCGGCGACCCGGTCGGCCGGGCCCACCGCCGGCCCCACCGCGGGCGCGCCCTCGCCGCTCGCCCCCGTGCCCGGGCACGACCCCTGGGCCCGTCCCGACGCCGGGCGCCCCCTCGTCGACCCGGCGGCGGCCGCGGCGCTGGCCGCCGCGGCCGCCGCCCGCCAGGACGCCCACCCCGAGCTGCCCGAGGCGTTGCGCACCAGCGGCGGGGACACCGTCGCGCTGCCGGGCCCGGGGACGACGGGGTCGTCCGGCGCCGACCGTGCCCCCGGGCAGTCGGCACCAGCCGAGCCAGCACCAGCGGAGTCGGCACCAGCTGGGCCGGCACCGGCGGAGCCGGGCCCCGGTTGGCAGGCCACCCAGCAGATCCGGCCCGTCGCGCCCGGCCAGCCGTCCTCCGCCGAGGCGCACGGCGCGGCGGCCTGGCCCGACGCCGAGCCGCCGGCCGCCGACGAGACCGGCGGCATCGGCGGCATCTTCGGCGCCCGCGGGGTCGCGGACGGCGAGCCGCCGCGCACGCCCGCCCCGGCCCCCGCTCCGGCAGGGGTGCGGGACGGGGACCCGCCGTCCCCCCGCGGTCGACGGCGTGCCGTGCTCGCGGTCGCGGCCGTCCTGGCCGTGCTGCTCGTGGGGCTGGGTGCCGTGCTGGTCAGCGGTGGGCCGGGTGGGTCCGACGACGGCGGGTCCACCGAGGCCACCGCGTCGACGACGGCCCCGACGACCACCGCCAGCGGCCCCACCACGCCGACCGCGCTCCCGGTGGGCACGGTGCAGCAGGGCGGGGAGACCGACTACACCCTGCAGGTCACCTCCTACGACAGCACCTGCCGCGGCCACGCCTACGGGGCAGTGGTCGGCTTCTTCTCCACCACCGACTGCGCGGGGCTCTCGCGCTCGCTGTGGTCGGCCGAGGTGGGCGGCCAGCAGGCCGTGGTGTCGGTCTCCCGGGTGGCGATGCCCGACCCGGCGCGCGCGCAGGCGTTGCTGTCGCTCACCGACGTCTCGGGCACCGGCAACGTCAGCGACCTGCTCCGGGAGGGGTCGCGCTACGAGGGTGGTCCCGAGGCGCTGTCCTCGGCCCAGTACGCCAGCCAGGTCGTCGACGACGTCGCGGTCGTCGTGGAGACCTCCTGGGTCGGCGAGCCCGGCGCGGACGGCGCCCTGCAGCAACTGGCCGACGACGCGCTGGACCTCGACCCCACCCGCTGACACTCGCTGGCACCTGCTGGCACCTGCTGGCACCTGCGGACCCGGTGCCGGCGCCTGCCGGGTCAGGCAGTGGCGGCCGCGGTGGCCATCGTGGTCAGCAGAGCGACCATCGCCGCGCGGGAGAGCCGGCCGCCGCTGTGCGGGGTCGAGTTGATGAGGCCGAAGAGCGCGTGGGCCCGCGCCCGGCAGGCCGGCGTGCTGGCGTCGGGGTCCAGCGCGGTGAGGACGGCGACCCACTGCTCCACGTAGCGGCGCTGCAGCCGGCGGACCTGTCGCGCGTCGTCGGCCGACAGGGCCCCCAGGTCCCGGTCCTGCACGGTGATGAGCGCCGGGTTGTCCAGGGCGAAGTCGACCTGGAAGGCGACCAGGGCGGCGAGCTGGTCGCGGGGGTCGTCCCCCGCGGCGGCCACCACCTGCTCGGCGCCGGCCTGCAACCGCTCGCTGATGCGCAGCAGCATCTCGGCCAGCATCGCGTCCTTGCCGGCGAAGTGCCGGTAGATGGCCGGCCCGGTGACCCCGACCGCGGCGCCGATGTCGTCCACCCCGACGCTGCGTGACCCGCGCTCGGCGAACAGCCGGGCAGCCGCCTGCAGGATCTGCTCCCGCCGCGAGGGGCGCGCCGCGTCGGCGTGCAGCGCGCTGTCGGGCTCGGCGGTCACCCCCTCAGGTTAGGGCCCCGCCGGGTACCTGTGTGCACGCGTCGCAGTGGACCCCCGACGTGAACCGTGGTTAACATCCCGGGGTGGACGCACCGGTGCTGAGCAGTGCCCCGCCGGCCGACCCCGACGCCGCGGTCCGGTGGGCCGCCCGGCACCGGGAGCTGGTCGACGACCTCGCCGAGCAGCTGCGGCAGGCCGCCCTCGGGGGCGGGGACCGCGCACGTGCCCGGCACACCGACCGGGGCAAGCTGCTGCCGCGGGACCGGGTCGACGCGCTGCTGGACCCCGGCAGCCCCTTCCTCGAGCTCTCCCCGCTGGCCGCGCACGGCCTCTACGACGGCGACGCCCCGGCCGCCGGCATCATCACCGGCGTCGGCCGGGTGGCCGGCCGCGAGGTGGTGGTGGTGGCCAACGACGCCACCGTCAAGGGCGGCACCTACTACCCCATGACGGTGAAGAAGCACCTGCGCGCCCAGGAGGTGGCGCTGCAGAACGAGCTGCCCTGCCTCTACCTGGTCGACTCCGGCGGCGCCTTCCTGCCCCGGCAGGACGAGGTCTTCCCCGACCGCGACCACTTCGGCCGGATCTTCTACAACCAGGCGCAGCTGTCCCGCCGCGGCATCCCGCAGCTGGCCGCCGTCCTGGGGTCCTGCACCGCCGGCGGTGCCTACGTCCCGGCGATGAGCGACGAGGCGGTCATCGTCCGCGAGCAGGGCACGATCTTCCTGGGCGGCCCGCCGCTGGTGAAGGCCGCCACCGGCGAGGTGGTCACCGCCGAGGACCTGGGCGGGGGCGACCTGCACAGCCGCACCAGCGGGGTCACCGACCACCTTGCCGAGGACGACGAGCACGCGCTCCAGATCCTGCGCCGCATCGTCGGCACCCTCGGCCCGGTCACGCCCGCGCCGTGGGACGTGCACCCCACCGAGGAGCCGGCCCACCCCGCCGAGACCCTCTACGACGTCGTCCCCCCGGACAGCCGCACGCCCTACGACGTCCGCGAGGTCATCGCCCGGCTGGTCGACGGCAGCCGCTTCCAGGAGTTCAAGGCCCTGTACGGGCAGACCCTGGTCACCGGTTTCGCCCGCATCCACGGTCACCCGGTCGGGATCGTGGCCAACAACGGCATCCTGTTCGGCGAGTCCGCGGTCAAGGGCGCGCACTTCGTCGAGCTGTGCGACAAGCGCAAGGTCCCGCTGCTGTTCCTGCAGAACATCAGCGGGTTCATGGTCGGTCGCGACTACGAGGCCGGCGGCATCGCCAAGCACGGCGCCAAGATGGTCACCGCCGTCGCCTGCGCCCGGGTGCCCAAGCTGACCGTGGTCATCGGCGGGTCCTTCGGCGCCGGCAACTACTCCATGTGCGGCCGGGCCTACTCGCCCCGCTTCCTGTGGACCTGGCCGAACGCCCGCATCTCGGTGATGGGCGGCGAGCAGGCAGCCGGGGTGCTGGCCACCGTCCGCCGGGACGGCCTCGAGGCCCGCGGCGAGGAGTGGTCGGCCGAGGACGAGGAGGCCTTCAAGGCCCCCGTCCGCGAGCAGTACGAACGGCAGGGGCACCCCTACTACGCGACGGCCCGGCTCTGGGACGACGGGGTCATCGACCCCGCCGACACCAGGACCGTGCTCGGGCTCGCGCTCTCGGCGTGCTCGCACGCCGCTCTCGAGGAGGTCGGCTATGGCGTCTTCCGCATGTGACGCGGTGCCCCGCTCAGGCGCCGGCGACCCGCGGCGCCGTGGGGTCGGTGCCCTCGCCGGCGGCGGCCTCGCGCTGCACGTAGTCCTCGATCTGCTCGACGTCGTGGGCGCTGCGCCGGGCGACGGCCAGCAGGTCGCTCATCTTGCTGACCTCCTCGACCTGCTCCTTGATGAACCACTGCATGAACTGGTCGGAGGCGAAGTCGTGCTCCCGGCGGGCGATCGCGGTGAGCTCGTTGATCTGCTGGGTGACCCGCTTCTCCTGCTCCAGGGCCAGCGCCACCGGGGCCACGACGTCGGCGAAGTCGCAGACCGGGGCCGGCAGGGCGGGGATGCGCACCTCGGCGTCGGCGTCGAGCAGGTAGCGCACCATCATCATCGCGTGGCTGCGCTCCTCGGCGGCCTGGTCGAAGAACAGCTGCGCGGTCTGCTGCATCGTCTGCTGGTCGTAGTACACGGCGCAGGCGACGTACTGCTGGTGCGCGGCGAACTCGTTGCCGATCTGCACGTTGAGCTGGTGGACGAAGGCTTCGGCGGCCACGGTCTCTCTCCCTCGGGGCTGGACGTCGGTGCGACCGTACCGGCCGTCCCCGCCGGCCCCTTCCGCTCCGGGGCAGGCATGGCTAACCTCACTGCGTGCCGGACAAGCGCGGGGCCAAGCAGCGCATGCCGAAGAAGAAGTGCTGCGTCGACAAGCCGCGGTGCGGGCGCTGCCCGCTGCGGGCGCTCGCCGAGGGCACGCTCCCACCGGGCTACACGGTCAAGAAGCGCCGCCTGGTCAAGGTGGGCAAGGCGGACAAGGTGCTGGGCAAGGCCGCTTGACCCCCCGCAGCTGACCACCCTGGCGGTGGTGGGCTGATGTTCACCACCGTCCTGGTCGCCAACCGCGGTGAGATCGCGGTGCGGGTGATCCGCACGCTCCGCTCCATGGGCATCCGCTCGGTGGCGGTGTTCAGCGACGCCGACGCCGGCGCGCTGCACACCCAGGTCGCCGACCTCGCCGTCCCGATCGGGCCGGCGCCGGCGGCGCAGAGCTACCTGTCGATCGAGCGCGTCGTCGCTGCGTGCCGGGCCACCGGCGCGCAGGCGGTGCACCCCGGCTACGGCTTCCTGTCCGAGAACGTCGAGTTCGCCCGGGCCCTGGAGGCCGCCGGCATCACCTTCATCGGCCCGCCGGTGGCCGCGATCGAGGCGATGGGCGACAAGATCCGGGCCAAGGCGACCGTGCGGGCCGCCGGCGTCCCGGTCGTCCCCGGGTCCTCCGAGCCGGGCATGGACGACGCCGCCGTGGCCGCGGCCGCCGTCGAGGCCGGGTTCCCCGTGCTGCTCAAGCCCTCGGCCGGCGGTGGCGGCAAGGGCATGCGGGTGGTGCGCGAGGAGTCCGAGCTGGCCGAGCAGATCGCCGGTGCCCGGCGCGAGGCCCGGTCCTCCTTCGGCGACGACACGCTGCTCGTGGAGCGCTACGTGGGCAATAGCCGGCACATCGAGGTGCAGGTCATGGCCGACATCCACGGCACCGTCGTCCACCTCGGGGAGCGCGAGTGCTCGCTGCAGCGGCGGCACCAGAAGGTCGTCGAGGAGGCCCCCTCGCCCCTGCTGTCGGCCCGCATGCGGGCCACCATGGGGCAGGCGGCCGTCGACGCCGCGGCCGCCGTCGGCTACACCGGCGCCGGCACGGTCGAGTTCATCGTCGACGCCGACAACCCGCGCGACTTCTTCTTCCTGGAGATGAACACCCGGCTGCAGGTCGAGCACCCGGTCACCGAGGCGGTCACCGGGCTGGACCTGGTCGAGCTGCAGGTGCGCGTCGCGGCGGGGGAGCAGCTGCCCCTCGAGCAGGCCGACGTCTCCCTCGACGGGCACGCGATCGAGGCCCGGGTCTACGCCGAGGACCCGGCCCGCGGGTTCCTGCCGCAGGCCGGCACGGTGGTGTCGCTGACCGAGCCGGCCGGTGCGGGCATCCGGGTGGACAGCTCGCTGGCCGAGGGCGGGGTGGTCGGCACCGACTACGACCCCATGCTGGCCAAGGTCGTCGCGTGGGGTCCCACGCGGGAGACCGCGCGGGGCCGGCTGGTGGCCGCGCTGGGGCGCACCGCCGTCCTCGGGGTGTCGACGAACGTGCCGTTCCTGCGGGCCCTGCTCGCCGACCCCGACGTCGTCGCCGGTGACCTGGACACCGGGCTCATCGAGCGCCGCGGCGAGGCGTTGACCCGGGCCGACGACCCACCACCGGGGGCGTACGCCGCGGTGGCGCTGGCGCTCCTGCTGGACGACGAGCCGGCCGGGGCGACCGCGGGCGGGGTCCGGGGGCAGGGCGGGGTGGTCGTCGACCCCTGGGCGGTGCCCGGGGGGTGGCGGGTCGGCGAGCACGCCTGGACCCCGCGCACGCTCGTCGTCCCCGGCGGCGACCCGGTGGTCGTGCGCACCCGGGGCCGCGCGGCCGACGCCGAGGTCCGGGTGGGCGAGGGCGAGGCGCTGCCGGCCCGGGTCTGGCGTCGGGGGGAGCGGCTGGCCGTCACGGTCGGCGACGTGACCACCTGGTACGTGGCCGCCCGCGACGGCGGGACGGTCTGGCTGGGCATCGAGGGGTTCGCGCTGCCCTTCCGGCTGGTCGAGCGGTCGGCCGGCGCAGGTGCCGCAGCCGTGTCCGACGGGGCGGTGACCGCGCCGATGCCGGGCACGGTCACCGTCGTCCGGGCCGCGGTCGGCGACGAGGTGGTGGCGGGGACCCCGCTGCTGGTCGTCGAGGCGATGAAGATGGAGCACGTGCTGACCGCGCCGATCGACGGCGTGGTCACCGAGCTCCCCGTGACCACCGGCCACCAGGTCCGGTTGGACGAGCAGGTGGCCGTGGTGACCCCACGGGCGACCGAGGGGGACTGAGCAATGGCGCTGGACTACCGCCTGGACACCGAGACCGAGGCGCTGCGGACGATGGTCCGCGAGTTCGCGAACGAGGTGGTGCGCCCGCAGATCGGGGCGTTCTACGAGGCCGACGAGTTCCCGACCGCGATCGTGGCGCAGATGGGCGAGCTGGGGTTGTTCGGGCTGCCCTTCCCCGAGGAGTACGGCGGCTCGGGCGGGGACTACTTCACCCTCTGCGTCGCGCTCGAGGAGCTGGCCCGGGTCGACTCCTCGGTCGCCATCACCCTGGAGGCAGGGGTCTCCCTCGGCGCCATGCCGATCTTCCGGTTCGGCAGCGAGGAGCAGAAGAAGGAGTGGCTGCCCCGGCTGTGCGCCGGGGAGGCCCTCGGTGCCTTCGGGCTCACCGAGGCCGGCGGCGGGTCCGACGCCGGGTCCACCCGGACGACGGCGAAGCTCGAGGACGGCCACTGGGTCATCAACGGGTCCAAGGCCTTCATCACCAACTCCGGCACCGACCTCACCGAGCTGGTCACGGTCACCGCGGTCACCGGCACCAAGCCCGACGGCGGCAAGGAGATCTCGGCGATCGTCGTGCCGTCGGGCACGCCCGGCTTCGTCGTCGGCCAGCGGTACTCCAAGGTCGGCTGGAACGCCTCCGACACCCGCGAGCTGAGCTTCACCGACGTCCGGGTGCCCGAGGAGAACCTGGTGGGGGAGCGGGGCCGCGGCTACGCGCAGTTCCTCTCGATCCTCGACGAGGGCCGCATCGCGATCGCCGCGCTGGCGGTCGGGCTGGCGCAGGGCTGCGTCGACGAGAGCGTGAAGTACGCCGCCGAGCGCGAGGCCTTCGGATCGCCGATCGGCCGCAACCAGGCGATCCAGTTCATGGTCGCCGACATGGAGGTGCGGGCCTCGACCGCGCGGTTGGCCTACTACCGGGCGGCGGAGAAGATGCTGCGCGGCGAGCCGTTCAAGCGTGAGGCCGCGATCGCCAAGCTGTACAGCTCGGAGATGGCGATGGAGAACGCCCGCTACGCCACCCAGGTGCACGGCGGCTACGGGTTCATGAACGAGTTCCCGGTGGCCCGCTTCTACCGGGACGCGAAGATCCTGGAGATCGGCGAGGGCACCAGCGAGGTGCAGCGCATGCTCATCGCCCGCTCCCTGGGCGTCGGCGCCTGAGCACCCGCCGCGGGGGCGGTTGCCCCCGCGGCGGACCGGCTCAGGGAGTGGCGTCGGTCGGCGCCGGACGCCGTCCCCGCTGCACCACCAGGACGCCGACGACCGCGACCAGCACCCCGATCACCGGCGGGATGCCCCACCCGGTCTCGTTGCTGGCCCAGGCGGCGAGGGAGGCGACCGCGTAGGCGCCCACGTTGCGCCACTCGACCGCCGCCCGCGGCCCGCCGACCATCCCGCCCCGCCACCGGGCGAGGAAGTCGCCGATGACCACCCCGCCCAGCGGGGGGATCAGGACGCCCAGCCAGACCAGGTAGGCGATCAGCCCGTCGTAGATGCCGGTGACGGCCAGCAGGGTGCCCAGCACCACGCCGCCCACGACGAAGGGCTTCTTGGACCGCGAGTTCGCGATCTCGGCGCCGGCGACCCCGAAGTTGTAGGCGGTGTTGTCGTTGGTGGTCCACAGGTTGGCCACCAGGAAGACCAGTCCCCACCCGACCAGGCCGAGCTGGAACAGCACCAGGACGAAGTCGCCCTCGCCGAAGGCCACCGCGCCCACCGCGCCGAACCCCAGCATGAGCAGCTGCCCGACCAGGAAGGCCACCAGGCAGGCCCAGAAGCCGGCGGTCGGGGTCCGGGCGAACCGGGTCCAGTTCGGCGCCTGGGTGCCGCCGGAGGCGAAGGTGCCGACGACGACGGTGACCGCCACGGCCACCGTCATGGTCTCGGTGGGCACCACGTCGGCCAGCCCACTCCAGCCCCCGACCTCCTCCAGCGAGCGCCAGGTGACCCAGCCGGCCAGCACGAGCAGCAGCGGTACCGACACCAGCGAGAGGGCGTACATGCCGCGGTAGCCGAAGTAGGCCGTGGCCCCCATGACCGCGCCGCCCAGCACCATCAGCAGCACCTCGCTGCCCCGGCCCTCCCAGCCGAGCGCGCTGGCGGTGAGCCCGGCCAGGGTCGCCACCGTGACGCCGTACCAGCCGACCTGGGTGCCGCCCAGCAGCAGCGACGAGAGCTTGGCCCCCCGGCTGCCGAAGGCGTACCGGCACATCATCACGGTGGTCAGCCCGGTGCGGGCGCCGATGCCACCGATCACCGCCACGTAGACGCCGAGGACGGCGCTGCCCAGCAGCAGGACCCAGGCCAGCTCCCCCACGGGGAACGCGGCGCCGATCTGGGCCCCGGCGAGCATCGTCGGGGTGAAGAACGTGAACCCCAGCAGGACGACGGCGAGGGAGAACAGCGACGTGCGCGCCGCCCGGGGCACCGGGTCGATGGGGTAGTCCGGGTCGACGGCGTCGACCGGGGTGGTCAGGTCGGCACCGGCGCTCACCGGGTCGCCCCCGCCCCGGTGCCGGCCGCCGACCCGGCTGCCTCCTCGACGCCGATGTCCTCGAACCACAGCTGCGGTGCGGCGGCGATGAACGAGGTCATCAGGTCCACGCACGCCGGATCGTCCAGGACCACGACGTCGACGCCGTGCTCGGCCAGCCAGTCGTGCCCGCCGGTGAAGGTCTGCGACTCCCCGATGACCACCCGGGAGATGCCGAACTGGCGGACCAGGCCGCTGCAGTACCAGCACGGGGACAGCGTGGTGACCATCGTGGTGCCGCGGTAGGAGGCCCGCCGGCCGGCGGCGCGGAAGGCCGCCGTCTCGGCGTGCACCGACGGGTCGCCGTCCTGCACGCGGCGGTTGTGGCCCCGGCCCCAGACCTCCCCGTCGGGTCCGACCAGCGCGGCCCCGATGGGCACCCCGCCGGTGGCCAGGCCGGCGCGGGCCTCGGCCACGGCGACGTCGAGCCAGGCGCGGTCCTGGGCCCGGTGGGTGGTGGGCGGTGTGCTCTGCATGCGGTGCCTCCTCGGGGTCGCGCCCGGGGCGGCCGGGGCGGTCACCCGAGCATCGTCAGCGCGGGTGGGATCGACAACGGACACCGCGTCGGACATCGTCGGTGCGCAACCGGACACATCGTCGGAGGTCCCGTGGCGCTCACCCTGGCCGAGTTCCTGCTGCTGCCCTCCGTGCAGGCGGCCCACCCGGTGCTCGCCGTCCCGCACACCCAGCTCGGTGCCCAGGTCCGGTGGGCGCACTCGAGCGAGATCTACGAGATCGGCCCGCTGCTGACCGCCGGGGACCTGCTGCTGACGACGGGCCTCGGCCTGTCCGGTGTCGATGCAGGAGCGCGGCGGCACTGGGTCAGGGAGCTGGCCGCCCGCGGGGTGTGCGCGGTGCTGCTGGAGCTGGGGCGTTCGTTGCCCGACCTGCCCGGGGAGATCGTGGACGAGGCCACCCGGGCCGACCTCCCGCTGTACGTGCTCGGCCAGGTCGTGCCGTTCATCCGCATCTGCGAGGAGGCGAACGAGGCCATCCTGGTGGCCGAGGCGGTGCGGTTGCGGATGGCCGACGAGGTGCTGCACCAGGTGCACGCCGCCCTGGCCGCGGGCGGGGGCATCCCGGCGGTGGTGTCGTGCGCGGCCGGCGCCACGGGTGGGCCGGTGGCCCTGGTCACCAGGTCGGGCCAGGTGGTGGCCGCCGCGGGCGTGGGGGACCAGCGGGCCACCGAACGGCTGCTGCGCCGGCCGGTCACCAGCGCGCCGGTGCACGTGTGGGACGTCGAGTGGGGCGCGGTCGTCCTCGGGGCCGGTCCCGGTACCGACCTGCCGGGTCTGCGCGTCCTGGCGACCCGGCTGGCGAGCGTGGCGGCGGTCGCCGTCGCGGCCTCGGGCGCCGGGTCGGCCGGCGACCCGGCGGTGTCGCTGCTGGCCGACCTGCTCGCCGACGCGGTGCCGGGGGCCCGTGAGCTGCTGGTCCGCGCGGGGCTGGCGCGGTTCCACCCCGCCCCCGGCGCACGGGTGGTGGGCGTGGCCGCCTCGACCCCGGACCCACGCCTGGTGGTGGCCCGGTGGGCGGCGGCCGCCCACGCCGGCGGGCTGGACCTGCTGGCCGACCGGGTGCGCGGGGAGGCCGTGGGCCTGGTGGCGGTGCCCGACCGGCCCGACCCCGAGGGGCGGCTCGCGGCCACGGTGGCGGTCGAGGGAGCGATGGTCACCGTCGGCCCCGCCGTGGCCGTGGCGGAGGCCGGGCGGTCGCTGCGTGAGGCCCGGGACGCCCTGCCCACGGCCACGCTGCTCGGCGGCGCGGTGAGCGTCACCCGGGACCTGGTGCTGCCCGGCCTGCTGTCCCGGCTGGACGACCGGGCGCTGTCGGGCCTGGTGGCCGATGCCCTGGAACCCTTGCTGAGCTGGGACGACGCGCACGGCAGCGACCTGGTGGCGACCTTGGCGACGCACCTGCGGCACGGCACCAGCCCGACCCGCACCGCCGCGGTGATGCACGTGCAGCGGCAGTCGGTGCACGCGCGGCTGGCCCGCATCGAGGCGCTGCTGGGTCGGCCGGTGGACGACGCCACCTCCCACGAGCACCTCGTGCTCGCCACGGCGGCGTGGACGCTCCTGCGGGCGCGGACGCCCCCGGACCGGCCGGCGGCCGAGGGCCGCCCGCACCGGCGGCCACGCCCCCGCGGGCGGTGATCGGGCCGGGTCAGGCGGTGACGTCGACCAGCACCTTGCCGACGACGGCGTCCTGCACGGCCTGGTGCGCCGCAGCGGTCTCCGCCAGCGGGAACCGGTGCAGGGGCAGGCCGGCATCGGCACCCACCCGGATCGCGCCGGCGCCGAGCGCCGCGGAGATGTCGGCGACGGCCTGGGCCTTGGCCTCGGCCGGTGCGGTGTAGACCAGCACGAACTGCAGCCGCGCGTTGGTCGCCATGAACGCCCGGGTCGGGGCGCTGAACTCGGGGCCGCCGTCGTCGGCGTAGACCGCCACCGAGGCGTGCTGGGCGACCAGCTGGGTGTCGACCTCGGCGTTGGCCCGGATGTTCACCTCGACGACGGCCTGCACTCCGTCGGGGGCGATCTCGCGCACCCGGGCGGCGACGTCCTCGCGGCGGTAGTCGACGACGTGGTGGGCGCCGGCGGCGCGGGCGAGGTCGGCCTTCTCCGGCGAGCTGACGGTGGTGATGACGGTGGCGCCGGCCCAGCGGGCGAGCTGGATCGCCGCGTTGCCGACCGCGCCCGCGCCGCCCTGCACGAGCACCGGGACGCCGTCGAGGGACCCGGGTGCCAGGTGCCGGGGCAGGTGCTCGGCGACGGTGAGGCAGCGGTGCGCGGTCATGAACGGGATGCCCAGGGCGGCGCCGAGCTCGAAGGGGTGGTCACCGAGCGGCACGGCCTGCTCGGCCGGGACGACGGTGTGCTCGGCCGCGGTCCCGGTCGGGCGCTGCCAGGCGGCCTCCCACACCCACACCCGCTCGCCGACGCGGCCCGGGTCCACGCCCTCGCCGACCGCGTCGACGGTGCCGGCGCCGTCCTGGTTCGGGGTCTTCCCGTCGTCCCCGGGGTCGGCCGTGCTGCGGGACTTCCAGTCGGTCGGGTTGACCCCGGAGACCGCGAGCCGCACCCGCACCTCGCCCGCACCGGGCTCGGGGACGTCGCGGTCGGTGAGCTGCAGGACGTCGGGGCCACCGGTCTCGGTGTAGGTGATCGCGCGCACGGCCCCTGCCTACCCGGTCGCGGGTGCTGGCGCATCCGCGACCGGGCGGGGTCAGACGGTGAAGCCCCGCTGGCGACGCACCAGCTTCTTGAGCATGAACAGCGTCTGCAGCACGGTCAGCAGGTACAGCACCGGCCAGCCGATGGACAGGATCGCCGACTGGATCTGCACGGTCTGCTGGCTCCAGGCGTAGATCAGCACGGCGAACGTCGCTGCGGCGCACACCAGCGGCATGACGTAGGCCGAGCCGCGCCCTCGCTCGGCGGCGGCCTGGGCCGCCCAGTTGTCCTTGTCCGAGCGGGCGAAGAACTGCGTCCAGGCGGTCATGAAGTGCCCCATGCGCAGCCACATGTACAGCTCGGCGGGCACGACGAGCAGCGCGTAGAAGATGTCCGAGGCGCTCTTGTCGTGCATGGAGGCCGCGATGCGCAGGTTGAGCAGCGTGGCGACGGCCGGCGGGATCAGCCAGACGGGGTTGAACACGAACGCGTCGATCGACAGCGCGGCGGCCAGCAGCAGCAGGAACGCCATGCGGCTGACGATGTTGAAGACCATCGAGACGTTCTCGTACCAGCGCAGCCGCAGGTTGGGGTGCAGCGGTTGACCCTTGGTGTCCCCGCGCTGGCCGGGCCACAGCAGGTCGATGCCGCCGAAGTTCCACTTGACCTGCTGGCCGTGCAGCGCGCGCAGCGTGGTCATGGGTCCGACGTCGGCCCGGGCCCGGGCGCTGATCTTGGTGCTGTAGCCGGCGTCCTTGATCTGCAGCGAGAGCTTGGAGTCCTCGACCTCGGAGTCGCGCACCCACGGTGCCGCCTGGTGGTTGAGGTACATGACCTGCTCGAGGGCGCGGACGCTGAACAGGGAGCACTGGCCGCCCAACACGGCCATGTTGCGGCCGCGGATCAGGTTGTCCATGTTGAACCCGGCGAACTGCGCGCGCTGGCCGGCCACCAGGAACTTCGCCATCGGGCCCTGCACGGCCGACTTGTCGAAGGAGTAGATGGCCGACAGGCCGCCGATGCGCGGGTCGGTGACCATCTCCTTCTCCATCCACTCGACGCAGAAGCGGTCGAGGGTGGTGTCGCCGTCGACGCCGAGGATGTAGTCGTGCCCGCGGCTGACGTAGTAGCCGTAGTTGAGCGCGCCGACCTTCTTGTCGGGGTTCTCGCCGATGTCGTGCACGTGGACGACGGTGCTGAACCGCTCGCCCTTCACCGTCCGCTCGTGCTGGCCGGCGAACTCACCGGCGATCTCGGGGGTGTCGTCGTCGGTGTTGTTGATGACCACGTGCACGGTGTCCGGCGGCCGGGTCTGGGACAGGATCGACGTCAGCACCGCCCGGATCGTCGACTCCTCGTTGTAGGCGGGGATGACGCAGGCGATGGTGGCGTGCCGACGGGTCGAGCTCGACCGCTGGTCGGCGAACTCGGCGGGCACGAGCGTGCTGACGTCGGGGAGGTCCCCGCCGCTGCGGGCGAGCAGGGTGACCCGGTCGGTGGCGCGGCGCTGGCCCTGCACCAGGCCGGGGACGGCGAGCTCGGTCATGGGGTCTCCTCGGCGGGGGCGGGCAGGACGGGCAGGACGAGGCTGTCCAGGACGGTCTGGCGGAAGTAGCGCTGCGACCCGGGCTCGGTCTCCACGAGCAGGTCGAACTGGACGGCGAGGGTCACCGACGTGGCGGTCGCGCCGGACGGCGGCAGGCTGAGCACGGTGCCGTAGGTGAACGGCGGCTGGAGGGCGAACTCGCCCGAGTCGTCGACGACGTCGGCGCGGGTGGTCCCGTCGTCGAGGACGGCGGAGAACCGGGTCACGAGCACCTCGATCCCGGCGTCGGGGTCGCCGCCCTCGAGGTGGGCGGACAGCTGCACGGTCTTGGGGTCGGTGGCCGTCCAGGCGGTCGCCGTCTCCGTGGTCCACCAGTCGACGACGAGCTGGCGGTCGCCGGCCGGGAGGACGTGGGTCACCGATCCGGCATCGAGCTCGCCGGCCGGCCGGTCGGGGGTGGCCGGCGCGGCGACGACCGCGGCCAGCTCCTCGGCGCCGGCCGTGGTCGCCGGTGCCGACGTCGTCCGGGCCGGCGTGGCCGTGGCGGTGGGGGCGGACAGGGCCGGGCTCATGCTGACGTCGGGCAGCTCGCAGGCGCTGAGCGCGCCGACGCACAGCGCGACGGCTGCGGTCCGCAGCAGCGCGGGGCGCAGCCGGCGGTGGCGGGTTCGCGGGGGGCGGGGCATGTCGTGGGCGTCTCCTGGGAGCGGCACGGGCCGACCGGCGGGGCCGGACCTCGTGTCGGGGCGACGGGCCCGAGGGTTCGGGACGTCGTGGCGGCGCCGGGTCGACGGTGTCCCGGGCTCGCGAGGAGACTCATCGCCGGCCCGTCGGGGGGTCAAGGCCCACCCGGGAGACGGGACCCCTAGGGGGGTGGTGGGGGCCCGGAACCACCCGGGCGGGGGAGACGAGCGCGTCGCCGTCACCGTGCGTGGTGGCCGGTCGTGCGGGGCCGCAGACGCCGCGAGGCGGGGTGCGGCCCTCGGGCAGCACCCCGCCTCGCGGGGGTGGGACGGGTCAGACGGTGAAACCGCGCTGGCGGCGCACCAACTTCTTGATCATGAACAGCGTCTGCAGCACGGTGATGAGGTAGAGCACCGGCCAGCCGATGGACAGGATGGCCGACTGGATGCCCACGCTCTGCTGGCTCCAGGCGAAGATCAGCACCACGAACGTGGCCACCGCGCACACCAGGGGCATCACGTACTGCGACCCGCGGCCGCGCTCGGCAGCGGCCTGGGCGGCCCAGTTGTCCTTGTCCACCCGGGCGAAGAACTGCACCCACGCGGTGACGAAGTGGCCCATCCGGATCCACATGTAGACCTCGGCGGGGGCCACGAGCAGGGCGTAGAAGATGTCCGAGGCGCTCTTGTCGTGCATGGAGGCCGCGATGCGCAGGTTGAGCATCGTGGCCACCGCCGGCGGGATCAACCACACGGGGTTGAACACGAACGCGTCGATCGACAGGGCCGCGGCCAGCAGCAGCAGGAACGCCATGCGCGTGGTGATGTTGAAGACCATCGAGACGTTCTCGTACCAGCGCAGCCGCAGGTTGGGGTGCATCGGCTGGCCCTTGGTGTCCCCGCGCTGGCCGGGCCACAGCAGGTCGATGCCGCCGAAGTTCCACTTCACCTGCTGGCCGTGCAGGGCGCGCAGCGTGGTCATCGGGCCCACGAACGCGCGGGCCCGCGCGCTGATCTTGGTGTTGTAGCCGGCGTCCTTGATCTGCAGCGAGAGCTTGGAGTCCTCGACCTCGGAGTCGCGCACCCACGGCGCGGTCTGGTGGTTGAGGTACATGACCCGCTCGAGGGCGCGGACGCTGAACAGCGAGCACTGGCCGCCCAGCACGGCCATGTTGCGGCCGCGGACCAGGTTGTCCATGTTGAACCCGGCGAACTGCGCGCGCTGGCCGGCCACCAGGAACTTGGCCATCGGGCCCTGCACCGTGGACTTGTCGAAGGTGTAGATGGCCGACAGACCGCCGATGCGCTGGTCGGTGACCATCTCCTTCTCCAACCACTCCACGCAGCGGCGGTCGAGGGTGGTGTCACCGTCGACGCCGAGGATGTAGTCGTAGCCGCGGCTGACGTAGTAGCCGAAGTTCAGCGCGCCGACCTTCTTGTCGGGGTTCTCGCCGATGTCGTGCACGTAGACCTGGGTCGTGTACGTCTCGCCCTTGACGACCCGCTGGTGCTCGCCGACGTAGTCGGCGACGACCTCGGGGGTGTCGTCGTCGGTGTTGTTGATGACCACGTGGATCGCGTCCGGCGGCCGGGTCTGGGTGAGGATCGACGTCAGCACCGCAGCGATCGTCGACTCCTCGTTGTAGGCGGGGATGACGCAGCTGATGGTGGCGTGCCGGCGGGCCTGGTCGGAGTGCCGGCCGCCGAACTCCTCGGGCACCAGCGAGCTGATGTCGGGGACCTCGCCGCCGCTGCGGGCGAGCAGGTTGACGCGGTCGGTGGACCGCCGCATGTGGCTGACGACGAGCTCGGTCACGGGGCGTCCTCCGTGGGGTCGGGGCTGACGACGAGGGGGAGCACCAGGGTGTCGATCACCGTCTGGCGGTAGTAGCTGTCGGTGTTCCTGCCGGTCTCCACCAGCAGGTCGAACTGCACGGTGACGGTCACCGAGTCGGCACCGGGGTCGCTGGCGGGCAGCTCGAGCACGGTGCCGTAGGTGAACGGCGGCTGGAGGGCGAACTGGCCCCGGTCGTCGACGACGGTGGTGCGCGCGCTGCCGTCGTCGAGGACGGCGCTGAACCGGGTGACGTCGACGCGGATGGTCGACGCCGTCTGCTCCTGGCCCTCGAGGTGCGCCGAGAGCTGGATGGTCTTGGCCCCGGTGGGGGTCCACTGGTCGGCCTGCTGGGTGGTCCAGTAGTCGATCACCAGGGTGCGGTTGCCCGCCGCCTGCTGGTGGGTGACCGATCCGGCGTCGAGCTCACCCGAGGGGCGGACGGCGGTCGGCGCCGCCGCGGCTTGCTCCGCCCGCGCCGAGGGGGCCGCACCGGCGGCGGGGGAGGGCTGGTCCGACGACGCGGACGACGACGCGGACGACGCGGTCGACGAGGCCGCGGGGTCGGTGCTCATGCTGACGTCGGGCAACCAGCACCCGCTGAGCAGGCCCAGGGACAGGGGGAGCGCCACCAGTCCGGCGACGGTCCGGGTGGCGCGGGGGTGGGGTCGGCGGGAGCATCTCCGCACGGGACGTTCTCCTTCGGGCGCGGCCGGGCGGCCACGGGTCGAGCGATGACGGACGGGGGTCATCGGCGACCCCGAGGACCACGTGGCGCGCCTCGGCGGCCCAGCGGTCGGCCAGACAGTGTTACCGAGAGTGACCGTTGTCAAGAGGTCCTGGTGCGCCTCGGTCATGCTGGTGGCGCTGCGCGTCCGCTCGGTTGTGGAGCGTTCACCTACCGGGCGCGCACCAACCATGGTGGTGACGGTCGGTGACTGCGCGACAGCGGATCAGACCGGCTGGATCCGCAAGGTCAGGGCGCGGCGTCCGGCCTCGGTGCGGGCGGTGGCCAGCCGCTCGTCGCTCGGCGTCCCGTAGTCGGTGGTGCGCTGGCGGGCCGGGCGACCGATGGCCGCGGCCAGCGCCTCGAGCTCGGCGACGGTCTTCAGCGAGCCGTTGTCGCTGCCGGCCATCCGGCTGATGGTCTCCTCCATCAGCGTGCCGCCGAGGTCGTCGGCCCCGCCCTGCAGCACCACCTGGGTGCCGGCGTCGCCGAGCTTGACCCACGAGGTCTGGACGTGCGGGATGCGGCCGTGCAGCAGGAGGCGGGCGACGGCGTGCACGGCCCGGTTCTCCCGCATGGTCGGCCCCGGGCGGGCGACGCCGGCGAGGTAGACCGGGGAGTTGTGGTGCACGAAGGGCAGCAGCACGAACTCGCGGAACCCGCCGGTGCGGTCCTGCAGCGCGGCCAGGGTGCGCAGGTGGGCGACCCAGTGGTGGGGGGCGTCGACGTGGCCGTACATCATCGTCGAGGTCGAGGGGATGCCGACCTCGTGCGCGGTCTGCACGATCTCCAGCCAGGTCGCGGTCGGCAGCTTGCCCTTGGTGAGCACCCAGCGGACGTCGTCGTCGAGGATCTCGGCGGCGGTGCCGGGGATGGAGTCCAGCCCGGCCTCCTTCGCGGCCAGCAGGAAGTCGCGGAAGGACAGCCCGGTGCGGGCCGCGCCGTTGACGATCTCCATCGGCGAGTAGGCGTGCAGGTGGATGCCGGGCTGGCGGCGCTTCACCTCCCGCGCCAGGTCCAGGTAGGCGGTGCCGGGCAGGTCGGGGTGGATGCCGCCCTGCATGCAGATCTCGGTCGCCCCGCCGGCCCACGCCTCGTCGACCCGGTCGCCGACCTGGTCGAGGGACAGGGTGTAGGCGTCGGCGTCGGTGCGCCGCTGGGCGAAGGCGCAGAACCGGCAGCCGGTGTAGCAGACGTTGGTGAAGTTGATGTTCCGGTTCACCACGTAGGTGACGTCGTCGCCGACGGTGTCCCGGCGGACGGCGTCGGCCAGCGCGGCCAGGGCGTCGAGGTCCGGGCCGTCGGCGCCGAGCAGGGCCAGGTACTGGGCGTCGGTCAGACCGGCCGGGTCGGCCTCGGCCCGGGCGAGGGCGGCGTGCACCTCGGGGTCCCCGGCGGGGATCGCGGTCGAGGTCCCGGTGCGGGCCGCGGTGGTGCGGTCGCGCAGCTCGGACCAGTCGCCGTAGACGGCGTCGAAGTCGCCGCGCCGCTCGGTGCTGCGGCCCTCGGTGTCGATGGCGGTGTGCAGGTCGACCCGGCCGCTGGCGGTCCAGGCGTCGTCCGGCTCCTGCCACGGGAGACCCACCGGACGACGCCCCTCGACCGCCAGGCCGTCGGGTCCGGCCAGCGCGCTGACGTGCGGGCGCACCCGGGGGTCCAGCCACGGCTCGGGCTGCTGCACGTAGCCGGGCCCTGCTGCCAGCCGCTCGCGGAGGGTGAACCCGGCCCGCGCGGTCAGCTCGGCCAGCACGTCGACGTTCGGCCAGGGCCGCTCGGGGTTGACGTGGTCGGGCGTGAGCGGGGAGACCCCGCCCCAGTCGTCGACCCCGGCCCGCAGCAGCAGGCCCAGCTCGGCCGCGTCGGTGAGGTTCGGCGGCGCCTGCACCCGGTGCCTGGGGCCCAGCAGCAGGCGGGTCACCGCGACCGCGGCCAGGTACTCCTGCAGCGCGAGGTCGTCGGCGGCGGCCATGGCGGTGCGCGGCTTGGCCCGGAAGTTCTGCACGATCGTCTCCTGCACGTGCCCGTGCCGCTGCGCGGACTCCCGGATGCGCAGCACGGCGTCGACCCGCTCGGCGGGGGTCTCGCCGATGCCCAGCAGCACGCCGGTGGTGAACGGGACGGCGGAGCGGCCGGCGTCCTCGAGCACGCGCAGCCGCACGGCCGGGTCCTTGTCCGGGGAGCCGAAGTGCGGGCCGCCGGGCTCGCTGAACAGCCGGGTGGCGGTGGTCTCGAGCATCATGCCCATCGACGCCGACACCGGCTTGAGCCGCTGGATCTCCTCCCACGACAGCACGCCGGGGTTGAGGTGGGGGAGCAGCCCGGTCTCCTCCAGCACCCGGATCGCCATCGCCCGCAGGTAGCCCAGGGTGGACTCGTAGCCGTGCGCCTCCAGCCACTCCGCGGCCACCGGCCAGCGGTCCTCGGGCCGGTCGCCGAGGGTGAACAGCGCCTCCTTGCAACCCAGCGCGGCGCCGTCCCGGGCGACCTGCAGCACCTCGTCGGGGGACAGGAACGGCGCCGCGCCCTCGGCGCGCAGCTGGCCGGGCGTGGTGACGAACGTGCAGTAGTGGCAACGGTCGCGGCACAGCCGGGTCAGCGGGATGAACACCTTGCGGCTGTAGGTGACCACGCCCGGTCGCCCCGCGGAGGCGAGCCCGGCGTCGCGCACCCGGCCGGCGGCGGCCAGCAGCCGGTCCAGCGGTTCACCCTCGCCCAGGCCGCGGGCCGACAGCAGGGTCTCGGCCTCGACGGCGTCCAGCGTGCTGCCCCGCTCGGCGCGGACCAGTGCTCGACGGACGGCGGACTCGGAGAACGGTGCGTCGGTCATCGACTCCGAACGCTAGACCCGCCGCGCCACCGCGGTGGTGGCGGAGCCCCGCGGCGGGACGCTGCCTGCGGGCGGACGCCGGGGTGCTCCCGGGCGCAGCGATGGGTGAGTGCGCGCCGGGGCGGCCCTCGAGCGGCCGTGACCCGCACCGGCGCGCAGCCACGTGGGAGTGCGCGCCCCGGCGGCGTCGGCCATCTGCGTACCCGCCTGCGGGCGCACCTGCGGGCCTGGTGCGGGCTGGTGCGGGCTGGCGCGCGCCTGGTGCGCCCGGGTCAGGGACGGCGGAAGGTGCTGCCGGTGCCGTCGGTCCAGCGGCCGCGCAGCCGCAGCAGGGGGTCGCGGCGCTCGTCGAGCACCGGGACGGCGAGCACCTCCAGCAGCACCAGGGTGTGGTCGCCGGCCTCGACCGTGCTGTGCACCCGGCAGTCCAGCGCCGCCACCCCGTGCTCCAGCACGATGCCGCCGCTGTGCTCGGCCCGGCGCCACGGCACCCCCTCCAGTAGGTGGCGGGCGCTGGGCCGGCCCGCCGAGGCGAAGCGGCTGGCCAGGATCTCGTGCTCGGTGGCCAGGAACGTGAGCGCGCCCGTGCCGACGGTCTCGAGCACCTCGAGCGGGTAGCCGCCGGTGGTCAGCGCCAGGGCCACCAGCGGCGGGTCGACCGAGACGCTCATCAGCGAGGTGACCGTCGTCCCGACGTCGTCGATGTCGTCCTGGACGGCCAGCAGCGCGACCCCCGCCGCGTACTGCCGCAGGGCTGGGGCGAACTCGACCGGCATGCGGCCAGTCGACCACACCCCGAGGATGGTCGGGTGAGCACCGAGCAGACCTTCGACGTGATCGTGATCGGGGCCGGCTCGACCGGCGAGAACGTGGCCGACACCGTGGTGCGGGGCGGGTTGTCCGCCGCGGTCGTGGAGAGCGAGCTCGTCGGCGGCGAGTGCTCCTACTGGGCCTGCATGCCCAGCAAGGCGCTGCTGCGCGGCACCGAGGTGCTCGAGGAGGCGCGGGCGGTGTCCGGGGCCGCGGCAGCGGTGAGCGGCCAGCAGGACTTGCGGGCCACCCTGGAGCGGCGGAACTCCTTCACCGGCAACTGGGACGACTCCGGCCAGGCGCAGTGGGTCGAGGGGGCCGGCATCACCCTGGTCCGCGGTGCGGGCCGGCTCGACGGCGAGAAGCGGGTGGTCGTCCGCGCGGCGGACGGCACCGAGACCGTGCTGGTGGCGAACCACGCGGTGGCGGTGTGCACCGGCTCGGCGGCCGCCGTCCCGCCGCTGGACGGCATCGAGGACGTCGACGTCTGGACCGCCCGCGAGGCGACCAGCGCCCAGGAGGCCCCCGGCCGGCTGGTCATCCTCGGCGGCGGCGTGGTCGGCGTCGAGATGGCCACCGCGTGGTCGGCGCTGGGGTCGCAGGTCACCCTCCTCCAGCGCGGCGACCGGCTGCTCGCGGGCCAGGAGCCCGAGGCCGGCGACGCGGTCGCCGAGTCGCTGCGGGGCCGCGGGGTCGACGTCCGGCTGGGCACCTCGGTGTCGGCGGTGCGCCGGGACGGCGACGACGTCGTCGTGGTCACCAGCGCCGGCGAGGTGCGCGGTGACCGGTTCCTCGTCGCCGCCGGCCGCACGGCGCGCACCGAGGACATCGGCGTGGAGATCGTCGGGCTGACCGCGGGG
Source organism: Klenkia sesuvii (assembly GCF_037083825.1). Classification (NCBI taxonomy): domain Bacteria; kingdom Bacillati; phylum Actinomycetota; class Actinomycetes; order Geodermatophilales; family Geodermatophilaceae; genus Klenkia; species Klenkia sesuvii. The sequence goes on along the minus strand of NZ_JBAPLU010000019.1, from coordinate 6,857 downwards.
GAGTACCTCGACGTCGACGACTCGATGCGGGTGCGCGGGGTCGACTGGCTGTACGGCATCGGCGACGTCAACGGCCGCGCGCTGCTCACCCACATGGGCAAGTACCAGGCCCGGCAGGGCGGTGCGGCGATCGTGGCGCGGGCGCAGGGCCACCAGGTGTCGCTGGCCGACTGGTCGCAGTTCGCCGCCACCGCCGACCACGCAGCCGTCCCGCAGGTGACCTTCTCGATCCCGCAGGTCGCCTCGGTGGGCATCACCGCGGCCCAGGCGGAGGAGCGCGGCCTGCCGCACACCGTCGTCCGGTACGAGCTGGGGGACGTGGCCGGGTCGGCGCTGTTCGCCGACGGCTACACCGGGAAGGCCGTCGCCGTCGTCGACACCGATCGGGACGTGCTGCTCGGCGTCACCTTCGTCGGGCCCGGGGTGTCGGAGATGCTGCAGGCGGCGACCGTCGCCGTGGTCGGTGAGGTGCCGATCAGCCGGCTGTGGCACGCCGTCCCCGCCTACCCCACGATGAACGAGGTCTGGCTCCGGCTGCTGGAGACCCTCCGCGGTTGACCTACGGCAGCGGGAACGGGTCGTTCGAGGGGGCGGGGAGGTCGCCGTCCACCGTCGCGGTGACCGTCATGCGGCCCAGCGTGGCCCGGCCGCCGAACAGCGACAGGAACGCGGTGTCGGCGGCGTCCCGGCCGTGGCAGATGCGCACCAGCGACGACGTCGGCGCCAACCGGGTGGGGTCGACGGTCTTCCACACCCCGTCGACGTCGGCCTCGACCACGGCGTGGAAGTCCATCGGCGTCAGGCCCGGGGCGTACACGGCGACCAGCCGGGCCGGCACCTCCAGCGCGCGCAGCAGCATCACGGTCAGGTGGGTGTAGTCCCGGCACACGCCCGAGCCGGCCAGCAGCGTGTCGATGGCGGTGTCGACCGGCCGGCTGGCACCCGCGACGTAGACCAGCCGGTCGCTGACCCACTGCGCCACGGTGCGCACCAGCTCGGTGCGGTCGGCGTCCTGGTCGAACTCGCGGGAGGCGTACCCCTCGACCTGGTCCGACGGGCAGTAGCGGGAGGGGCGCACGTACTCGGCGCGGTCGGCGGCGGTCACCTCCACCGGGCCGCCGCCGGGCGCCGCGGTCGCCGTGTAGGCGATCGTCGTCTCGCCGGCGGCGAGCTCCAGCTCGTGCACCCGGGCGCCGTGCACCTGGGTCTCGACGGCGGCGCGCGGGGTGCCGGCCGACACGACGGTCAGCTCCTCGGTGGCGGGGGCGGCGACGGCGACCTGCAGCAGGGCCCGGGTGGGGACCGGGGTGGACACGGTCAGGGTGCAGGCGACGTCGGTGCGCATGGGTGCCGATCATCCCCGGTGGCGCGGGGGAGAGGATGCACCGGTGACGTGGCAGCGGTTCGTGGCGGTCGGGGACTCCTTCACCGAGGGCGTCGGTGACCCCGGTCCCGGGGACGCCCTCGTCGGCTGGGCCGACCGGCTGGCCGCGCTGCTGTCGGCGGCGCAGAGCGGGGTCGAGTACGCCAACCTCGCCGTCCGCGGCCGCCTGCTGGGGCAGGTCGTCGACGAGCAGGTCCCCGTCGCCCTGGCGCTCCGACCGGACCTGGTGAGCATCGTGGCCGGCGGCAACGACCTGCTGCGGCCCGGCGCCGACCCCGATGCGTTGGCCGCGGTCATGGAGGAGGCTGTGGTGGCGCTGCGGGCCACCGGGGCCGACGTGCTGCTGGCCACCGGTGTCGACCCCCGGGCCACCCCGCTGATCGGGCGCACCCGCGGCCGCTCGGCCACCTACAACGCGCACCTGTGGTCGATCGCGGCCCGGCACGGCGCGCACGTGCTGGACCAGTGGGGCGCGGCCTGGGTGCAGGACGCCCGGATGTGGGACGTCGACCGCCTGCACCTGGCGCCCGAGGGCCACCGGCGCACCGCCCTGGCCGCCGCGGCGGCCCTGGGGCTCGACGTCGACCCGTCCTGGGCGGTCCCGCTGGACCCTGCTCCGCAGCTGCCGCGCCGCGAGCGCGTGGCCGGGGAGCTGGCGTGGGTGCGGTCCTTCGTCGTCCCGTGGGTGGGCCGGCGGCTGCGCGGCCGGTCGTCGGGGGACGGCCGGACGGCGAAGCGCCCGGTGCCGACCCCGGTCTGACGGCTCAGGCGGTGGCGGTCGCGGCGTCCGGGGTCGGGAGCGGGGCGGGCCGTCCGAAGGCGTAGCCCTGGGCCATCGTGCAGCCGTGCTCGCGCAGCCAGGTCGCCTGGTCCTCGTCCTCGATGCCCTCGGCGATGACCTCCAGACCCATGCCCTGGCCCAGCTGCAGCAGGCCCTGCACGAGCGCGGCGGTGGAGGGCTCGGTGACCACGTCGGCGACGAACGAGCGGTCGATCTTCACCGTGTGGATGGGCAACCGGTGCAGCGCGGTGATCGCCGAGTAGCCCGTGCCGAAGTCGTCGAGGGCGAGGGTGACCCCGCTGGCGGTGACCTCGGAGACCGAGCGCAGCGTCGCCTCGGCGGCGAACAGCGCGGTCGACTCGGTGATCTCCAGCTCCAGCCGGCCCGACTCCAGCCCCGACTCCGCCAGCGCCGCCGCGACCAGCTCGGAGAAGCCGGGCTCGGCCAGGTGGCGGGCGGAGATGTTCACGTGCACGCGCAGCCCGGGGTCCCAGCCGGCGGCGTCGACGCAGGCCTGCCGCAGCACCCAGGCACCCAGCTTGGAGGTCAGCCGGTTGTTCTCGGCCGCCGCGAGGAAGGCACCGGGGGGCAGCAGCCCGCGGGTGGGGTGCTGCCAGCGGATCAGGGCCTCGTAGCCCAGCAGCGTCTCGTCCGACAGCGCCACGATGGGTTGGTAGAAGAGGCGGAGCTCGCCGGCGTCCACGGCGTGCCGCAGGTCGCTCTCCAGCTGCAGCTGGTCGACGTCGCCGTCGGACAGCGCGTCGTCGTGCACCTCGACGCGCCCGCGCCCGCCGCCGGCCTTCGCCCTGGTGAGCGCCCCGTGCGCCTGCTTGAGCAGGGCGTCGGGAGCGGCGTCCTGGCCCAGGGTCAGGCCCATGCTCGCCGACAGCACGATCTCGCGGTCGTTGACGTGGAAGGGGTCGTCGAGCACGCGCATGAGCCGGTCGGCCAGGGTGCGCAGGCCGTCGATGTCGACGACCTCCTCGGCCAGCACCAAGAACTCGTCGGCGCCCAGCCGGACGGCGGTGTCCTCGACGCGCGTGGACCAGCGGAGCCGGTCGGCGACCTGGCACAGCAGCTGGTCACCGGCCTCGTGGCCGAGGGAGTCGTTGACCGCCTTGAACCGGTCGAGGTCGAGGTAGACCAGCCCGACGGGGGTGTCCTTGCGGCGGGACAGGTTCAGCGCGTGCTGCAACCTGTCGGTCAGCGAGCGCCGGTTGGGCAGCCCGGTGAGGGGGTCGGTGAGCGCCCGGCGCACGAGGTCCTCCTCGGCGCGCCGGCGGTCGGTCACGTCGACCAGCGACAGGACGACGAAGTGCGGGTCGCCGTTGGTGCGGTGCACCAGCTCGCGGGCCTGCTGCACCCACAGCGTCGTGCCGTCGGCGCGCTGCAGCCGGCGCTCGCCCAGCACCTGCAGGTGCGGGTCCAGCGGCACCGCGCCGGCGACGGGGTCGCCCAGCTGGTCCTCGACCGGGACGTCGTCGGGGTGGGCCAGCAGGTCGACGTGCTGGCCGATCAGCTCCTCCGGGGTGCGACCGGTGAGTGCGCACAGCGCCGGGTTGACGACGAGCAGCCGGCCGTCGGTGCCCACCACCGCCTTGCCGATCGGGGCCGAGAGGAACAGCGCGCGGAACAGCTGGCCGCGGTCGGCCAGCAGCGTGTCGACGGCCCGGGGCCCGCTGGGGTCGCCGGGGATGCCCGGCGGGGTCGGCGGGACGGAGAGGCTCACTCGGACACTCTCGCCCATGAACAGGGCTGGACTGCGCAATTCCGGTGGGTGCGTCGCGTTGTCGTCGGCAGGTTCCGTCACAACTTGGGGTGGTTGTCGTCAGCTGTGCTCTGCGAGGTGCGTGGGGGTGGTGTGGTCGGAGTCGCAGGGCGGGCCGGAACAGCCGGCTCGCCACCGCCGCTGCGTTGGGACATGGACCTGTTCTCCCCCGTGCAGCTCGGTGACCTCGAGCTCGCCAACCGTGTCGTGATGGCCCCCCTGACCCGCACCCGCTCCGGCGAGTCCGGGATCCCCGGCGACCTCGTCGTCGAGCACTACGCGCAGCGCGCCGGCCTCGGCCTCATCGTCACCGAGGGCACCTACCCCAGCCACGAGTCCCGCTCCTACCCCGGCCAGCCCGGCATCGTCACCGACGAGCAGGCCGCCGGGTGGGCCCGCGTGGCCGACGCCGTGCACGCCCGCGGCGGCAAGCTGGTCATGCAGGTGATGAACGGCGGCCGGGTCTCCCACCCCGCGATCACCGGCACCGACCGCATCGTCGCGCCGTCGGCGATCGCCGTCCCCGGGGAGGTGCGCACCCCGCAGGGCAAGCTGCCCTACCCGGTGCCGCACGCGCTGACCACGGAGGAGGCCGTGGCGGTCAAGGCCGAGTTCGTGGCCGCGGCCCGCCGCGCCGTCGACGCCGGGCTGGACGGCGTGGAGGTGCACGGGGCCAACGGCTACCTGCTGCACGAGTTCCTCGGTGCCGACTCCAACACCCGCACCGACGTCTACGGCGGCAGCCCGCAGGCCCGCGCGCGCTTCGTCGCCGAGGTCGTCACCGAGGTCGCGGCCGAGATCGGCGCCGGCCGGGTCGGCCTGCGCATCTCCCCGCAGCACGGCGTGCAGGGCGTGGTCGAGCCCGACGCCGACGACGTCGCCGCCACCTACGGCGCCCTGGTCGACGCGCTCGCCCCGCTCGGCCTGGCTTACCTCTCAGTGCTGCACCAGGACCCCGCCGGTGCGCTGGTGCAGGACCTCCGGCGCCGGTTCGGGGGCCCCTTCATGGTCAACACCGGGTTCGCCACGCCCACCGAGCGGGAGGACGCCCTCGGCTACGTCGGCGACGGCCTCGCCGACGTCGTCGCCGTGGGCCGGGCCGTGATCGCCAACCCCGACCTGGTCGAGCGCTGGGTCGGCGGGCATCCGGAGAACGCGCCCGACCCCTCGACCTTCTACGGCGACGGGGCGAAGGGGTACACCGACTACCCGACGCTCGCCCAGGTCTGACGCACACCCACCGGGGCCCGACCGCAGCAGCGCGGTCGGGCCCCGGTGCTGCACGGGAACACCACCAGGTGGTTGAGTGTTCAAGTGGTCGATCGAGGAGGTCACCCCATGGACAAGAAGATCGGTTTCCTCAGCTTCGGGAACTGGAACCCCGGCCGGGGGTCGCAGGTGCGCACCGGGCGCGAGGCGCTGGTGCAGAGCGTCGAGCTGGCGGTGGCCGCCGAGGAGCTCGGCCTGGACGGCGCCTTCTTCCGCGTGCACCACTTCGCCCGCCAGCTCGCTGCGCCGTTCCCGCTCCTGGCCGCCGTCGCGGCCCGCACCTCGCGCATCGAGATCGGCACCGGCGTCATCGACATGCGGTACGAGAACCCGCTGTACATGGCCGAGGAGGCGGCGATCACCGACCTGCTCTCCGACGGCCGGCTGCAGCTGGGCATCAGCCGGGGGTCACCGGAGACCGCGCTGCGCGGCGCGACCTCGTTCGGCTACCGCTTCGACGACGACGGCGGCGACCTCGCGAGGGCGCACACCGAGCTGTTCCGGGCCGCGATCGCCGGCGCCGGGGTGGCCGACGCCGACCCGCGGATGACCGGCGGGGTGAGCGGCAAGCTCGGCATCCAGCCGCAGTCGACCGGCCTGGGTGACCGCATCTGGTGGGGGTCGGGCACCCGCGGCACGGCCGAGTGGACCGGGCAGCAGGGCATGAACCTCATGAGCTCGACGCTGCTCACCGAGGACACCGGCATCCCGTTCGACGAGCTGCAGGCCGAGCAGATCGAGCGCTACCGCGCCGCCTTCGAGGGCGCGGGGTGGGGCCGCGAGCCCCGGGTGTCGGTGAGCCGCAGCGTGATGCCGGTGACCACCGACGAGGACCGGATGTACTTCGGCGACCGCTCGGGGGAGGACCAGGTGGGCATCCTCGACGGCATGCGGTCGAGGTTCGGCAAGACCTACGCCGGCCCGCCCGACCAGCTGGCCGAGGAGCTGGCCAAGGACGCCGCCGTGCGGGAGGCCGACACGCTGCTGCTCACGGTGCCGAACATGCTCGGCGTCGACTACAACGTCCGGCTGCTGGAGACCGTCGCCCGCGAGGTCGCCCCGGCCATCGGCTGGACGCCGTCGCGTTGAGGCAGCGGCACGAGGGCCCCGCACCCGGGTGGGTGCGGGGCCCTCGTCGGTGCGGGGTGGCGTGCGGTCAGGCCTGCTCGCGGATGCCGAACTGCAGACGGCCCTCGTCGTCGGCCGCGGCGTCCAGGGTCTTGCTCGCCAGCGCCGCGGACGCCGTGCCGTCGAGGAACACCCGCGCACTGCGCCCCTGGACGTCGGCGGCCTCGACCACCTCGTCGGCGGGCTCGGGACCGGCGGTGAGCGCCAGCTCCAGGGCGGGGCCGGCCTCGGCGGAGTCGCTGATGCGCAGGCCGGCGTCGGTGGGGGCCTGCGCCCCGTCGACCAGGGTGCTGATGGCGGTTGCTGCGTTCTCGGTCATGGTCAGCATGCCCTCGACGGTGCCAGCGCTCCGGGGGGTCCGTCGAGCCGACGTCCGCCCGGGCGTGTCGGTGGCAGCTGCGCGCCCGGCAGGAATCGAACCTGCGACCAAGGGATTAGAAGTCCGCCGGAGTGCAGTTCGGAGCTGTCCGGGACTGACCGGATGCGCTGGTCAGCGAGTCGTACTGTTCGGAACTGGACGATACCGA
>NZ_JBAPLU010000018.1:0-93569 GCF_037083825.1 Klenkia sesuvii | reverse complement strand
GAAGAAGGCCTGTCGACCAAGGAGATCATCCGCTGCCTCAAGCGTCTGATCGCCCGCGAGCTCTACTACCTGATCATCAACCCGACATCGGTCGCTGCAACCACTTGACGATCCATAGGAGCATCCCCGGCCCCGGGCCGCCGGGCCACCGGGCCACCGGGCCACCGGGCCACCGGGCCACCGGGTATGGGAGCCCATGCACCCGGGGACGGGGCCCAGCAGCGGGTGCATGGGCTCCCATACCCGGGGCCGGGGGTCAGCCCTCGGCGAGCTCGGCGGCCTCCAGCCAGGCGGTCTCGACCTCGTCCTTCTCCGCCTGCACCGCCAGCAGCTGGGCGTTCAGCTCGGCCACCTTCGCGTGGTCGGTGGCGGCGGCCAGCAGCTGGTCGTGCAGCTTCTTCTCGTCGCCGTCGAGCTTGAGCATGCGGCGCTCGAGCTTCTGCACCTCCTTGCGCGCGGCCCGGGCGTCGGCGGCGCTCACCTGCCGCGCGGCGGGGGTCGGCGGTCCGTCCCCGGCGGCGGTGCAGAGCTGGGCCTGCCCGGCGGCACGGCGGCGCAGGTACTCCTCGACCCCGCCCGGGAGCTGGGCCAGCGACCCGTCGCCGAGCAGCGCGACGACGGTGTCGCAGACCCGGTCGACGAAGTAGCGGTCGTGGCTGACCACCAGCACCGTGCCCGGGAACCCGTCGAGGAGGTCCTCCAGCGCGGTGAGGGTGTCGATGTCGAGGTCGTTGGTGGGTTCGTCGAGCACCAGAACGTTCGGCTCGGCCATGAGCAGGCGCAGCAGCTGCAACCGGCGCCGCTCGCCGCCGGAGAGGTCACCCACCGGTGTCCACTGCCGGTTGGCCGCGAACCCGAACCGCTCGGCCAGCGTCGAGGCCGAGACCTCCTGGTTGCCCAGCCGGGCGATGCGCGAGACCTCCTGCACCGCCTCCAGCACGCGCGCCCTGGGCGGCAGCTCGGTCACGTGCTGCGACAGGTAGGCCACCGACACCGTCTGCCCGACCTTGACCGTGCCGGCGTCGGGCTCGTTCTCCCCCACCAGCAGCTTGAGCAGCGAGGTCTTGCCGGCGCCGTTGACGCCGACCACGCCGATGCGGTCGCCGGGGCCCACGTTCCAGTCGAGGTGGCTGAACAGCGTGCGCGGACCCCGTTGCCCGTCCGCGGAGTCCGTCGGCACGGCGTACGAGACGTCGTCGAGCTCGTAGACCGTCTTGCCGAGGCGCCGCGCGGCGAAGTTGGCCAGCTGCATCGAGTCCCGCGCCGGCGGCTCGTCGGCGATGAGCGCCTGCGCGGCCTCGATGCGGAACTTGGGCTTGCTGGTGCGGGCCGGCGGGCCCCGCCGCAGCCAGGCAAGCTCCTTGCGCACCAGGTTGAGCCGGCGTTCCTCGGTGACGTTGGCGATGCGGGCGCGCTCGGCCCGGGCCAGCGTGTACGCGGCGTACCCGCCGTCGTAGGCGTGCACCGAACCGTCGGCGACCTCCCACGTGGTGGTGCAGACCTCGTCGAGGAACCAGCGGTCGTGGGTGACGACCAGCAGGCCGCCGGCGCGGGCCTTGACGTACTCGGCCAGCCACGCGACGCCCTCGACGTCGAGGTGGTTGGTGGGCTCGTCGAGCACCAGCAGGTCCAGCGGGCGCACCAGCTGCGCGGCCAGCGCCACGCGACGACGCTCACCGCCGGACATCGGGGCGACCGGGGCGTCGAGGCCCAGCCGGTCGAGCTCGAGCCCGGTGAGCACCGAGCGGACGGCGGCGTCGGCGGCCCACTCGTGCTCGGCGCCGAACCCGGACAGGACGACGTCGTGCACCGTGGCACCCGGCGGCAGCGTGCCGCTCTGGTCGAGCACACCCATCGCGGTGCCGCCGCGCATGGTCACCCGGCCCTCGTCGGGCGGCTCGGCACCGGTGATCACCGACAGCAGGGTGGACTTGCCCCCGCCGTTGCGGCCGACGACGCCGATGCGCTCACCGGCGGCGATGCCGAGGGAGACGTCGTCGAGCAGCACCGTCGTGCCGTGCGCCTTGGAGACCCGTTCCAGCGAGACCAGGTTGAGCGGAGTCGTCATGAGGACCCGAGTGTCCCAGGCGGGCCCGGCGCGACCTCGGCGGAGGTCTCCGCGCGGCCGCTGGGTACCGGCCGGGCCCCCGACTGCCGATGTGCGCACCGTGACCTCCCGCCTGCTCGCCCGTCGCCCCGTCCGGCTCGGCGGGCTGCTCCTGGCCACCACGACGCTCGGTCTGGCCGCCGCGCCGGCCGCCCTGGCCGAGGACGCCCCGGTGCCCCAGGTCGGCCCCGGCGCGGACGACTCCGCCACCGACGACGCCGCGCCCCTCGTGCTGGGCCCGGTCGCCCCGACCGCCGACACCGCGGGGAGCGCTCCGCAGGTGGCGGGCACGACGACGCCGACCCGCGCGCACTTCGGCACCGGCAAGCTCGACCTGTCCCTGGACGACGACGCCGACCCGCTGCCCAGCTACGCCCGCCTGAACCCCAGCGGCGCCCAGCTCGAGCTCCGCTTCAGCCAGGTCGAGGGCGCACCGTCGACCGCGGTGGGTACCTGCACGTTCGTGGGTTCCACGTGCGTGTTCGACGCGGGCAGCACCCTGCCCACCGGGGACTACGGCCGCGGCCAGGTCCCCAGGCTGCCGAACTTCTCCGAGTTCACCCTCACCCTCCTGCGCCCGCCCACCTCGGACCAGTTGCTGGACGTCCCGATGGCGATCCAGGGCTGGACGGACAGCCGTTGGAACCCCGCGGCCATGACCAGTGAGCTGGCCCTGCCGGTCCAGCACGCCTACCGGACCCTCGGCGTCGCCGTGGTCGACGGCGCCCCGGCCGGCACGCAGGTCGAACTCTGCCCCGCGCTCGACGGTGCCTGCGCGGCCGACCGGACGGTGACGACCGCGACGACCGACGCCGCGGGGCTGGCCCGGTTCCCCGAGGCCTACCTGCCCGGTGACTACCTGGTCACCCGGGCCGGGACGGCCACCCCGTTCACCGTGCCCGCGGCCACCAGCCAGGCCGAGCGGGACACCCCGCTCCGGCTCACCCTCGGGGTGCCCGTCACCGCCCCGCCCACCACACCGCCGAGCCCCCCGAGCACCTCGAGCGCGCCGGGCAGCGCGACGGCCGCAGCGACGACGGTGGCCGCCGGCCGGCAGCAGACCGTGACCGCCGGCGGGTTCGCCCCGGGCGAGACCGTGCGCGGCACCCTGTACTCGACCCCGGTCGACCTGGGCACCGCGGTCGCCGATGCCCAGGGCGTCGCGACCTTCACCTTCACGGTGCCGGCCGGCCTGGAGCCGGGCGTGCACACGGTCACCGCCGTCGGGCTGACCAGCGGCGCGACCAGCACCGTGACGTTCACCGTCACCGCCGGGGCCACCTTGGCCACCACCGGCGCCGACGTGGGTCCGCTGCTCGGGCTGGGCGCCCTGGCCGTCGGGGCGGGCGCAGCGCTGGCCGTCGCCGGCTCCCGGTCGCGCCGGACGGCCTGACCGCCCGGTGACCAGCACCGGCAGCGACGTCTGGTACGCCCGGCACGCCTCCCCCGCCGGCGGGGGCGTGCTGGTGACCGTCGCCGGCCCCGGCTTCCCGGACGGCGCGGTGGTCGACCTCCCCGGCCCGCCGGCCCACCCGGCCGGCTGGCTGGCCGAGGCGCACGTGCAGGACGCCGGCCACGTGCCGGTGCGGGTGGTCGTCACCCCCGAGCTCGCGGCCGGTTCGCCGCACCTGTGGTTCATCCTCGGCCCGGCCGGCACCGGCGACGCCGTCGACCTCGTGGCCTTCTCCACCGCCACCCTCGACGACGGGCGCGTGGTGGGCGGTGACCACCTCGGGGCCGCAGGCGTCACCTGGGCCGACCAGGTCGCGGCGCTGCGCTGGTCACCGTCCAGCGGACTGGTCTCGCAGGTCTACGTCGCCCCCCGCGCACGACGTCGGCGCGTCGGCACCCGCATCGTGGTGACCGCCGACGCGGTCCGGGTGGCCCTCGGCTGGGCGCCGCTGGTCAGCGACGGCCGGGTGACCGACCTGGGTGACGCCTGGTTGTCGGCGCAGGGCGAGGTCTGGCGGGCCAGGGTGCCCGCCGGCGGCGAGCGGCCGCCACCGATGACCCCGGCGCACGAGGCGTTCGGCGTGCCGAGCCGCCAGCTGGTCCGCGACGGGTCCCCGGTCACCGGGGGTCACGCCCCGGCGGCGGGCTGCCGATAGGGCCGGCGTGTCCGCTCGCTCCCGTGTCCGCCGTCCGCTGCAGGTCGGCGGGCTGATGCTCGCCACCGCCGTCCTGGGCGCGGTGACCGCCCCCGCCGCGTCGGCCATGGTCGACCCCGCGCACCCCGGTGCCGGCACCCCCGTGGTCGCGTCGGCCACGCAGACGCTGGTGGTGGCCCCCACCCCGGTGAGCTACCTGGGCACCCCCGACGAGCCGGTCCAGTTCCGCTACGGCGCGCTGCAGGTCTCCGTCGCCCCCGAGCCCGACGACGCCGCGGCCGCCGCGGTGGACCCGTCGGCCGCCGACGGGACCGGCATGGCCGGGGCCGTCGTCGTGGTGACGGTGACCACCGTCGAGGAGGAGTCCATGGCCGACTACCCCCTCGACCCCGGCGACACGGCCACCTGCACCACGGGCGCCGACGGTTCGTGCGAGCTGACCGGCGCCGTCCAGATGGTCGACGAGGACGGCCGTCTCCGGCTCTTCCCGGGCATGGCGTTCACGGTGCAGCAGACGGGCGCCCCCACCTCCGGCCGCTACGCGCTGCCCCCCGCCGGCGACGACGTCCTGTACGGGGTCGTCGTCGGCCGCCCGCTGGTGTTCGCCCCCACCGTCACCCCGCCGGGCGAGGACGACGAGGGCGACGTCGCCGCCGTGCAGTTCCACGACCCGGTGCGCACCGCGGCCGGGGCCGACCCGGGCACCCCCGCGGCCGGGTCCCCGGCGGCCGGCACGACCGCGGCGGCCACCACCGGTCCTGCGGCCCCCGCCGCGGACGGCACCCCGGGCACCGGCACGGCCGCACCGGCGACCGCCGATGCGCCGACGCTGGCCAGCACCGGGGCCGACGTGGGCCCGCTGATCGCGGTCGGCGGCGGACTGCTCGCCGCGGGCGGGCTGGGGCTGGCCCTGGCCCGCCGCCGGTCGGCCTGACCGGCCCGCCGCGGGTCAGGGGATCGTGATCTCGGCGTCGAGGGAGCTCTCGACGCCGGCGAGGTCGGCGACCACCAGGGCGACGACCAGCTCGGTGCCCGAGGGCAGGCGGTCGAAGCCGTACTGCAGGCCCGCGAGCTCGGCGAACAGCCCCGGCCCCTCGGCCCGCACCCACGACCCGTCCTCCGTGCGCAGCAGCGGGAACACCAGGCCGTCCGGAGCCGGGGTGAACTCGGCGAACAGCCCGTCGGCGGCCTCGGCGTAGTAGGCCTCCGAGGTCACCACGCCCTGGTCCTGGTCGACGGTGACCGACAACCGGATGCGCTGCACGTCGCCGTCCGGTGCGGCGTACTCCATCGGCACGGTGAGGGTGAACAGCGGGAAGTCCTCGTCGCTGTCCAGGGACAGGTAGGCCGGCACGGTGTCCTGGCCGTCGGTGATGGTGAACCCGGTCAGGTCGTAGAAGGCGGTGACGGTGCCGTCGTCGCCGACCGTGCCCTCCTCGTCGCCGGTGTAGAGCAGCGTGCCGTCGGCCTGCTGCTGGCCGTACACGATGCGGGCGGTGGCGGCGTTCTCCGCGCCCAGCGCGACCAGCGTGGCCGACAGGTCCAGCCCGTCGGGCCCGAGGTCCACCAGCAGCCCGGTGCCGGTGTCGAAGGCCGGCCGGTCGGCGAGGTCGCGGCCGGCCCCGTAGAAGGCGTCGAGGAACGCCGACCACGGCGCGGCCACCTCGACGTCGGCGTAGCCGGCGTCGAGGAACTCGGCCTGCGCGGGGAAGTAGACGCTCATGCCGGTCGCGCCCACGTAGGCCTGTCCGTCGGACTGGTAGGTCACGACGTCGCCCAGGGCGCGGCTGACCGCGTCGGCCTCGTCGGCGACGTCGAGCGCTTCCACCGAGATCTCACCGGCCAGCTGGCCGAGGTCGACCTGACCGGTGGCGTTGGCCGGGTCGGGGTCGGTGCCGAAGGCCAGGGTCGTCGCGCGGGCCCGCGCCACCGCGGCACCCAGGTCGGCCGCCCGGCCCTCCAGCGCCCCGGCCAGGTCGGCGACGGCGTCGTCGAGGGCGGTCATCTGCGTGAGGTCCAGCAGCGAGAGGGTGGTCTGGTCGACCGTGCCCTGCTCGGTGGCCTGGGCGTGGAAGCCGTCGACGACGGCGCGGCCCAGGGTGTCGGCGTCGGTGCCGGGGTCGGTGAGCACGCCGAACGAGGCGTAGTCCCAGCCGTGGCCGGGCTCCAGCTCCTCCGAGGCCACCATGCGCTGGGCCAGCGGCGCCAGCGTGGCGGCGGTCTCGTAGGTGGCCATGAGGCAGGCGTCGAAGCCGAGCAGGTCGAGCTGGTCCACCCCGGCCGCGGCCAGGCCGTCCCCGATCCCGGTGCGCAGGCCGGCGAGGTCCATCGTGGTCTGCCCGGCCGACTCGTCGGCCCCGACCCCCGGCCACCCGGCCCCGTGGTCGGAGACGACGAGGGCGTAGTGCTGCGCCGGTGAGGCGGCGATGCCGGCGGCGATGAAGTCGGCCAGCACCTGGGGGTCGGCGGTGTCGACGTCACCGAGGTCCTCCCGCAGCTCGAGGCTCCCCGGCTGCACCGAGAAGGTGCGCGCGCCCGTCCAGCTGCCGGCGTCGAGCACCTCCTCGCCGGTGTAGCCCGAGGACTCGTCGTCGGCGGCCCGGTCGACGAGCGCCTCCACGTGCAGCGCGCCCCGCGACCCGACGCCGGCCAGCTCGACGACGTCCTCGAGCATCGCCTCCTCGAGGTCGGTGTCGGCCATGGAGTAGAGCAGCACCGTCCAGCTGCCGTCGTCCAGCGCGGCCGGCTCCTGCGCCGGCGCGTCGGCCCCGTCGTCCGAGCAGCCGGCGAGCAGCAGCCCCACCGCCGTCGCCGCGGCCACCGCCCGCACCGACCCCCTGCACCGCAGCTGTGCCTGCACGTGCTCTCCCCCGTCCCGCGGTGGCCCGGTGGCCCCGCCCCGCGGCGCAGCCTGCCGCATGACCGGCCTCCGGTGGGGGTGGGGGAACGCCGCATCGCGTGCCGGTTCTCGTGCACATCACCTGGTGGGTGAGCGCATCAGGCCAGGCGGGTGACCTCCACGACGACCGAGTGCCCCTCGCTGCGCGGACCGGAGAAGATCCCCTTCAGCGGCGGCACGTCCTTGTAGTCCCGCCCGCGGCCGAGCGTGACGTGCCGGGTGCCGATGTCGACGACGTTGGTGGGGTCGTAGCCGGTCCAGGCACCGTCCCACCACTCCACCCAGGCGTGGCTCTCGCCCTTGACCGCCTCGCCGATGCCGGCGGCCGGCCGCGGGTGCAGGTAGCCCGACACGTAGCGGGCCGGGACGCCCAGCGCCCGCAGCAGCCCGACCGACACGTGCGCCATGTCCTGGCAGACACCCTGCCCCCGGGTCCACGCCTGCATGGCGTTGGTGCGCACGTCGGTGGACCCGGACAGGTACTGCATGTGGTCGTGCACGAACCGGCAGATCCGCAGGCCGGCCTCGCGGGGGTCGGCGTCGCCGACCGCGTCGCGCGCCGCCCGGACGACGGGGGCGTCCATCTCGGTGAGCCGCGTGGGCCGGAGCATCTCCCCGAACCGGTCGAGGACGTCGTCGGTGCCCAGCTCGTCCCAGCCGACCACCTGGCCCAGCTCGGGCTCCGGGCCGGCCTCGACGACCGAGGTGGCGACGACGGCGAGCTCGCGGTGCGGGCCGTGCAGGTCGAAGGCGGTGACCGTGGAGCCCCAGTAGTCGCGGTAGGCCTGCATGGTGGCCGCCGGCTCGACCTCCACGCGCGAACGCAGCGTGGTCTGCCGGCTGGTGTTCTCCGGCGTCATGCGCGCCTCGTTGTAGGAGCTGCGCACCGGGCCGCCGTAGGAGAACTTCGTGCGGTGCACGATCTGCAGCCGCCAGCGGTCGACACCGGGGGCGGCGGGCTGGGCCGGCAGCATGCCGGTCTGCGGCACGGCCGAGCGCGGCATGGGTCCGGTCACGGGCTCGGGCAACCGCTGCGACTGGTTCATCGGGCTCACAGCACACCTTCCGGCATCCACACCTGGGGCGCCTGCTCGGTGAAGAACCTGCTGGTCACGGCCTCGCTGGCGGCCGAGCACGTGCGCTGCAGCTCGTCGAGGCGGGTGGGCAGCTTGGCCAGGATCTCGTCGGTGCCCATGAACTCGAGCATCGTGCGGGCCCGGCCCACGATGCGGTGCGCCTCCCCGGCCACGCCGATGCGGTGCCCGTCGCGCACGTTGGAGCGCTCGAGCTCGGCCAGGCACCCCTCGGCCTGCTCCAGCGCGGCGAACACCGACCGCGGGAACAGCCGGTCCAGCAGCAGGAACTCGGCGGCCCGGCTGGAGTTCACCGCACCCCGGTAGGTGCGCAGGTAGGGCTCGTAGGCGCCGGTCGAGCGCAGCACCAGCGTCCAGGACGGCGCGGCGTCCCCGGCCAGCACCCGGGTGGACAGCATGCGGCTGGTCATGTCCACCCGCTCCAGCGAGCGGCCCAGGATCAGGAACAACCAGCTCTCGTCGCGGCTCATCGTGGCGTCGGCCAGGCCGAACACCATCGCCGAGCGCTCGCGCACGAACCGGAACAGCGAGTGCGGCCCGTACCGGCGGGCCATGGTGCGCTGCTGCGGCAACGCGTTGTGGGTGACGTTCAGCGACTCCCAGATCTCGGCCGACAGCACCTCACGGGCGCCCCGGGCGTTCTCCCGGGCGGCGCTGAGCGCCCCGACGATCGAGCTGGGCGCGATGCGGTCGAAGGCCAGCGTCGCCAGCACCCGCTCCGTGTCGGCCTCGGCGGGGTCGCAGGGGATGCCCATGAGCGCGAGCAGGTTGTGGCAGGCCCGCCGCTCGTCGATCCACGGGTCCTCGACCAGCCGCTGGGTGTGCACGTCGAGGATGCGGGCGGTGTCGTCGGCCCGCTCCACGTAGCGGCCGATCCAGAACAGCGACTCGGCGATCCGGCTCAGCATCGCGGGCCCCCCGCAGCCTGCTCGTCGCCATCAGCCGACGGCCCCGTCTGGAGGCTCGGTGCGAGCGTGCGAGCACCGAGGAGGACGGGGTCCTTCCCCTGCTGCTGTTGCTGGCCCTGGCCGACGGCGTTGTCGTTGGCCGGGCCCGGGTCCTGCGCGGGCGGCTCGTCGGGCAGGTCGGCGGTGGTGAACTCGATCTGCGTGCGGTCGGGCGCAGGGGTCTCGGCCGGCCGCGGCCCCGAGATGACCCAGGTGTCCTTGGAGCCACCGCCCTGGCTGCTGTTGACCACGAGCTCGCCCTCGGGCAGCGCCACCCGGGTGAGCCCACCGGGCAGCACCCACACGTCGGAGCCGTCGTTGACCGCGAACGGCCGCAGGTCGACGTGCCGCGGGGCGATGCGGCCGTCGATGAGGGTCGGGGAGGTGGACAGCCCGATCGGCTTCTGGGCGATCCAGTCGCGGGGGCTCTCGCGCACCTTCACCGCCAGCGCCTCGAGGGTCTGCTCGTCGGCGCGCGGGCCGATGACGATGCCCTTGCCGCCCGAGCCGTCGACCGGCTTGAGCACGAGGGAGTCGAGGTTCTCCAGCACCCACTCGGTGTTGTCCCGGTTGTCCAGCCGGTAGGTGTCGGCGTTGGCCAGCACCGGCTCCTCGCCGAGGTAGTACCGGATGAGGTCGGGCACCCAGGTGTAGATGAGCTTGTCGTCGGCCACGCCGTTGCCGACCGCGTTGGCGATGGTGACCCGGCCGGCCCGGGCGGCGTTGAGCACGCCCGCGCAGCCGATCACCGAGTCCGACCGGAAGTGCACGGGGTCGAGGAACTCGTCGTCGATGCGCCGGTAGATGACGTCGACCCGCTGCTGGCCGTCGGTCGTCCGCATGCTGACCTGACCGCCCGAGCAGACCAGGTCGCGGCCCTCCACCAGCTCGACGCCCATCTGGCGGGCCAGCAGCGCGTGCTCGAAGTAGGCGGAGTTGTAGACGCCGGGGGTGAGGACGACGACGGTCGGGTCGCTGACCGAGGCCGGCGCGGAGGCCTTGAGCGCGGCGAGCAACCGGGAGGGGTAGTCGGCGACGGGCTGGATGCGGTGGTCGCCGAACAGCTCGGGCAGCACCTGGCTCATCGCCGCCCGGTTGGTGATCACGTAGCTGACCCCCGAGGGCGACCGGAGGTTGTCCTCCAGCACCCGGAAGTCACCGGCCTCGTCGCGCACCAGGTCGATGCCGCTGACGTGCACCCGCACGCCGTTGGGCGGCACCAGACCGTGGGCGGCGCGGTGGAAGTGCGCGCTGGTCGTGATGACGCTGCGCGGCACGATGCGGTCGGCGAACACCTGGCCGGCACCGTAGACGTCGGCCAGGAAGGCCTCGAGCGCGTGCACCCGCTGGGCCACGCCGCGCTCGACGTGCGCCCACTCGTCGGCCCCGATGACGCGCGGCACGATGTCGAGCGGGAAGGGTTGCTCCTCCCCGGCGTGCGCGAAGGTGACGCCGGCGTCGCGGTAGGTCTGGCTCAGGACGTCGGCCCGCGCCGCGAGCTCCTCGCCCGAGATGTGCTGCAGCGAGCCGAAGAGCCCGGCGTACGGCGGCCTCGGCTGGGCCGGCGCGCCGAACATCTCGTCCCACTGCTCCCCGAGTGGGTAGCCGTCGAAGAGGTCCGCCATGGGGCGAACCTAGTTCCCGCCGGTGAACGGCGCGTCTCGGCGCGCAGGGGGCTCGCGCGGATCAGGCCGAGGCGCGGCGGACCAGCCGGGTCGGGCAGGTGCGGGTCTCGGCCGGGCCGGCCTCACCGGCGATGCGGGCGCGCAGCAGGCCGACCAGCTCGGTGGTCATGCGGTCCAGCGGCTGCGCGACCGTGGTCAGCGGCGGGTCGCACGTCGCGGCGACCGCGGCGTCGTCGAACCCCACGACCGCGACGTCGTCGGGCACCCGGCGCCCGGCCGTCCGCAGCGCCCGCAGCGCGCCGACGGCCATGGGGTCGGAGGCGACGAAGACGGCGTCGAGGTCGGGCGCCTGGTCCAGCAGCCGGACCATCGCGGCCTCGCCGCCGGCCTCGGTGAAGTCGCCGTGGACGACGAGCGCGGGGTCGGGCTCGTGACCGGCGTCGGCCAGGGCCTGCACCCAGCCGGCGTGCCGGTCGACGCCGGCGATCAGGTCCATCGGCCCGGTCAGCGCGGCCACCCGCCGTCGGCCCAGCCCGAGCAGGTGCTCGGTCGCCACCCGCGCGCCGCCGCGGTTGTCGGCGTCGACGTAGGCGACCTCGCGGCCGTCGTGGGGCCGCCCGCACAGCACCAGCGGGACGGCGACCTCGCTGAGCATGTCGGGCAGGAGGTCCTCGCTGTGCAGCGACATGAGGACGACGCCGTCGACGTGCCCCTGCCGGGCGTAGCGGGCGATCTTGCGCTGCTCGCGGGCGTCGCGGGCGGTGAGCAGCACCAGGGTCAGCTCGGTCTCGGCGAGGGCTGCGGACACGCCGTGCACGATGCCGGCGAAGAACGGGTCGGAGAAGACCTGGCTGTTGGGCTCGCTGAGCACCAGCGCGATGGTGTCGGTGCGCCGGGTGACCAGGCTGCGGGCAGCCCGGTTGGGCACGTAGCGCAGCTGCTCGATGGCCGCCTGGACGACGACCCGGGCCTCGGGGCTGACCCGCGGCGACTCGTTCACCACCCGCGACACCGTCGCCCGGGAGACGCCGGCCAGGACGGCCACCTGGTCCAGGGTGGGCACCCCGGGGCGCGCGCCGCTGGTCAGCTCGGTGGTCACGGGGGCCATGGTGCGGCATGCGGAGCGTCCTGGGAAGTCGGCGTGGAAGCGCTTCCACGTCGTCCTGCTGCGGTCAGGTGCGCCCCCCCTGCCCGGGCGGCGTCGGGCAGGGGAAGACATCCCGGTGTCCGTGGGTTACCGTCTCCGCAAGTAGTTGAGCACTCAACTCAGGAGGTCGGGATGCCCGCCGTCACCGTCGAGGACACCACCACGCTGGCCCGGGTCCCGGTGCCCGCGCCCCGCACCGTGCGCCGCCGCGTCCGGTCGGTCACCACCGCGCCGCGCGGCTTCGAGGGCGAGGGCTTCCCGGTGCGCCGGGCCTTCGCCGGGGTCGACCTGCGCGACCTCGACCCGTTCATCCACATGGACCAGATGGGCGAGGTCGAGTACGCCCCGGGTGAGCCCAAGGGCACCTCGTGGCACCCGCACCGCGGCTTCGAGACCGTCACCTACATCATCGACGGCACCTTCGAGCACGCCGACAGCCACGGCGGCGGCGGGTCGATCACCAACGGCGACACCCAGTGGATGACCGCCGGCGGCGGCGTGCTGCACATCGAGCGGCCGCCGGAGTCACTGGTGGTCAGCGGTGGGCTGTTCCACGGCCTGCAGCTGTGGGTGAACCTGCCGAAGGCGCAGAAGTGGGTCGAGCCCCGCTACCAGGACCTGCGCGCCGACCAGGCCGTGCTGCTGGCCAGCCCGGACGCCGGGGCGTTCCTGCGGGTGATCGCCGGCGACGTCGGCGGCCACGCCGGCCCGGGGACGACCTACACCCCGATGGCGATGGTGCACGCGACCATCGCGCCCGGGGCCACCCTCGACCTGCCGTGGGACCCCTCGTTCAACGCGCTGGTCTACGTCCTGTCCGGCAACGGCAAGGTCGGCATCGACGACCACCCCGTGACCGGCGGTCAGCTGGCGGTCTTCGGCCCCGGCGACACCATCACGGTCAAGGGCGCCGAGCACCAGGACAGCCGCACCCCGGCGCTGGACGTGGTCATCCTCGGCGGCCGGCCGATCCGCGAGCCGATCGCCATGTACGGGCCGTTCGTGATGAACACCCGGCAGGAGGTCATGGACGCCTTCACCGACCACCAGGCCGGCCGGCTGGGCAGCATCCCGGCCGCGCACGTGCCGCACACGGGGGTGCGCGACACCGTCGACGTCGGCTCTGCCGGCGAGGAGGATTCCTGACGTGAGCGACCTCGAGCCCTCGGCCCCCTTGCAGGGTCCCGCCGAGAGCTTGCGAGCGGTGGGGGGCAAGGGGGTCCTTGAACTATTGCCCGGCAAGACCGTCACCCTGGGCGAGCGGATGCAGGTCCACCGGCTGCTGCCCACGCTGGGCCGCCGGATGGTCGGGCCGTGGGCCTTCGTCGACCACTACGGCCCCGACGACATCTCCGTCGGCGACGGCATGCAGGTCATCCCGCACCCGCACACCGGGCTGCAGACCGTGTCGTGGCTGATCGAGGGCCGCGTGCACCACAAGGACTCCCTCGGCAGCGACGTCTCGTTCGGCCCCGGCGAGCTGGCGCTGATGACCGCCGGGCACGGCATCAGCCACAGCGAGCAGTCCCCCGTCGCCCACCCTCGCCTGCTGCAGGGCGCCCAGCTGTGGGTCGCCCTGCCCGACGCCGCCCGCGACACCGCACCCGCCTTCGCCCACCACGCCGACCTGCCCGGCTTCACGTCCGACGGCCTCACCGCCACCGTGCTCATGGGCTCGCTGGGCGGGGCCACCTCGCCGGGGACCGCGTACTCACCGCTGGTGGGCGTCGACCTGGCCCTGGACGCCGGCGCCGACGTCGACGTCCCGCTGGAGCCGGGGTTCGAGCACGCGGTGCTCGCGTCGTCCGGGTCCTCGGTGGTCGAGGGCGCCCCGGTCGAGCACGGCTCGATGCTGTACCTCGGCACCGGACGGCGCACGCTGCGCCTCTCGGCCGCGGCACCCTCCCGCCTGCTGCTGCTGGGCGGGACGCCGTTCGAGGAGCAGATCGTCATGTGGTGGAACTTCGTCGGCCGCGAGGGCGAGGAGGTCGCCGGGTTCCGCGAGCAGTGGGAGGCCGGTGAGCGCTTCGGCCACGTCGAGGGCTTCGAGGACGGCGAGCGCACCCCCGCCCCGCCCATGCCCCCGGTCCCGCTCAAGCCCCGCGGCCGCGACTGCTGACCCGGCCGCCCCGTCGAGTGGCGTCTGAGGGTTCGATCGGGGCTGCCCAGGAGCCGTAGGACGCCACTCGACGAGGTGGGCGCGGTCAGAACGAGCCGCCGCCCCCGAAGTCGCCGCCACCGAAGTCCCCGCCGCCCCCGAAGTCGCCGCCGCCGAAGCCGCCCCCGAAGCCGCCGCCCGAGCCGCCGAACAGGATGTTGCCCAGCGCGACCCCGGCGATGCCCCCGGCCAGCCCGCCGCCGAAGCCGCTGCCCCCGCGCCGCCCGTAGCCGCCGTACGGCCCGCCGTACTGGGTCGGGGCGTCGTAGTAGGACTGCACGTCCTGCTGGGCGAGAGTCATCGCCTGCTGCGCCAACCGCAGGGCCTGCTGTGCCTCGCGCAGCGCGGACACCGGGTCCTGGGCCGCCGCCAGCCGATGAGCCCCGTCGAGGTGCCGCTCGGCCTCGGCCAAACGGGTGCGCGCCTGGGCCCGGACCGCACCGCGCCGGGTGGCGATGAAGTCGCCGGTCGCGTCGACCGAGCCGGCGGCCGCGTCCAGCGCCTGGCCGAGGTGCGCCAGCGCCCGCTCCTGCTGCTGGCGGGCGTCGCGGGCGGGTTCGAGCGCGGACTCCAGGGCCTGGTCGGCGTCGTCGAGCGCGCGGGTGCGGGACAGCGGGTCGGTCAGCTCGCCCTGGGCGGGTGGCCGGGTGGCGGTGTCCAGTGCCGCCTCGGCGCGAGCCAGCTGCTCGCGCAGCCCCGGGGTGTCCACGCCGCGCTCCAGGAGGGCCTTCGCCTCCGCGATGTCGCGCACGGTCTCGTCGCGGACGGCGACGAACCGTTCCGGCGCGGCCCGCAGCTCGGCCTGCAGCTTGTCCACGGCGGCCAGCAACTGCCGCGCCTGGGCGAGTGCGTCCTCCGCGGCGCGGATGGCAGGCACGGCCCCGGCGGGCCGACCGCCGGCCAGCTCCTCTCGACCGTGCTGCAGGGCGCGCCGGGCGAGCTCGACCCGGTGGTCGGCCTCCCGGGTGTTGTCGGCGACCGCGACCCACGTCGAGCGGGCGTACCGGCGCCCGAGCTCGGCCAGGACCTCGGCGGCCGGGGCGATCCGCTCCTGCTCCCGGTCGACCTCCTCGGCCAGCCGGGAGACCGCGGCGGGGGCGTCGTCCTCCAGGTGGCGCAGCTCGCGGTGGGCAGCGGCCTGCTGGTCGAGGCGGGTGCGGGCGGACCCCGTGAGCGCGAGCAGCTCGGCCAGCATGCGGCGCTGGGTGGACTCGTCCTCGGGGATCTCGTCGTCGAGCTCCTGCCGGATCTGGAAGGCTCGGCCGAGTTCGGCGCGCGACTCCTGCAGCGCAGCGGCCGACCCCGTCACGGTCTCGGCGCCGTACTGCGCGCGGGCGTAGTCGACGTCGAGCTGGCTGGTCTTGACCGCCTCGTCGAGGGCGAGCAGCTCGGCACTCGCGCGGTAGTGCAGGTCCTGCGTGGGGGTCCCGTGGTGCGGGTCGCGGGCCGCCTCCTCCGCGGCGGCGATCTCGGCGGCCCGGGCGCGGGAGGCCTCCACGGCCATCTTCCTCCGTCGGTTGCGCACGAGGGCGTACCCACCGGCGCCGAGCACGGCGACCCCGACCAGCCCACCGAGGGCGTAGGTGCCGGTGTCGCTGGGCTGCAGCTCGTCGGCCAGCGCGGTTGCCGCCGTCGCCCAGTCCCCCTGCGCCAGGTAGGGCTCCACGTCGCTGCTGACGATCGACTGCAGATCGGCGAGCGACCGGTCACCCGCCTCGTTCCCGGCGATGCTGTAGTTGCGGCTCTCGGTGGCCACCGCGAACAGGACGTCGTCCCCGCCCATCCCGCGCAGCGCATACGACTGCGTCGCCCAGTCGCTGGCGCCCGCCCCGTCGAAGGTGTCGACGTAGACGACGTACAGCTGGGTGCCGTCCTCGCTGCGCAGCTGCTGGAGCGCGTCGGTGACCGTGCTCTCCTCGCTCGAGCTGAGCACGTCGGCGTTGTCGGTGAGCTGCTCGGTGGGCGCGAAGGGTTCCTCGGCCAGTGCCGGGCCGGCGCCCACCAGCGCGAGCGTGAGACCGGCGGCGGACCCGGCGAGCAGGCGGAGCGGCAGACGCATGGCCCCATCGTCCCCGCCCCGGGCGAGGACGCCGCACCCCGGTCCGCTCCGGTCCTGGCACGGCCACACCGCACTCCGGCTCGCGAACGCGCAGCGACCACGCCGGGACGCCGGTGACCGGTCCACCTCGGGACCAGGGACCGGCTCAGAAACGGCCGCCGCGGCTGCGCCGTCCGCTGGACCGGCTGCTCGACCGCCGCGACGACGACCGGGACGACGAGCGGGACGACGAGCGGGACGACGAGCGCGACCGGGAGCGGTAGGACGACCCGCCGCCCCACGACCACGACCCGCCGGAGCTCCACCCACCCCCGGACCCGCCCCACCCGGAGTCCCGGCGACGCGCGTCGGCGGCCCGCCGCGCGGCGTCCAGGTCGGCCTGCAGCTGCCGCCGGGCCGCCTGCGCCGAGTCCTCCGCCTGCACGGCTGCGGCCAGGGCGCCCACCGGGTCGGCGCCGCCGGTGGCCTCGGCGGTGACCAGGGACCGCTCTGCCTCGGCGAGCCGGGCGCGGGCGGACCCGCCCACCCCGGCCCCGCCGAGCCCGACCCGGTCGCGCGCGTCGCCGACGGCCGCCCGCGCGGTGGCGAGCGCGCCGGGCAGCTGCGCGGTCGCCCGGGCCACCCGGTCGCGGGCCTGGTCGACGGCCAGCAGGGCGGCGTCGAGCACCGCGTCGGCCTCGGTGAGCCGGGCCAGCGAGGTCAGGGGGTCGCGCGGCACCGCGGTGAAGGCCTGCTGGGCGGCGGCCCGCCCGGTCTCGGCCGCGGCCAGCACGCCGGCCGCCACTCCCCCGCCGGCGGCGGCCAGCTCGGCCGGCGGGACGGTGCGCACCCGGGCGACCTCGGCGTCGACCTCGGCCAGCAGCCGCGGCACCTCGGTGTCGGCCGCGACGAGCCGCTGCTCGTGCCGGGTGATGCCGTCGAGCAGGGTCTGCGCCTGGGTGACCGCGGCCTCGCAGGCGTGCACCGGGGTGACTGCCTGCCCGTTGGTGCCCGCGGCCACCGCCTGCTGCCCGGCGGCCAGCGCCGCCTCGGCCGCGGCGACCGCCTGCTCGGCCCGCGGGACCACGTCGGCGACCTCGGCCAGCGCGGGCGCGGCGTAGCGCTGCTGCAGGCTGGCCACCCGGGTGGCCTCGCCGTCCAGCCGGCCGCGCAGGGCGGTGACCCGCCCGGCCAGTCCGGCGAGCACCTGCGGCGCGGTGTTCTGCAGGTCGCGCAGCGCGGCGAAGGCGGCGGCCGCCGCCTCCAGGCGGGTGTCGGCGGCGTGCAGCAGCTCGAGCTGGCGGGCCAGCTTCTCCCGGACGGCGCGGTCCTCCACCGGGGTGTCCGGCGTCTCGACCACGTCGAGCTCCTGCTGGACGGCGAACGCCTGGTCCAGCTCGTCGCGCGCGGTGGCCAGGGTGGCGGTGTGCTCGGCGACGGCCTGCTCGCCGTACTGCAGGCGGGCGTAGTCCAGGTCGAGCTGGCTGGCCCGGACGGCCTCGTCGACCTCGAGCAGCCCGCTGCCCACCCGGTCGCGCAGCTGGTCGGTGCTCTCGTCCGGGAACGGCCCGGCCGCACGGATGGCCTCGGCCTCCGCCGCGGCCCGCTGCCGGCGGCGGACCAGCGCGTAGCCACCGCCCCCGAGGACACCGGCGGCCACCACGCCGCCGAGCACGTACCGGCCGGTGTGGCTGGGCCGCAGCTCGTCGGTGACGGCCTGCACGCCGCCCACCCAGTCGCCGTCCCGGATGCGCTGCTCGAGCGCGACCTCGATCGCGTCGTACTGGTCGTCGTCGACCAGCGCGTAGGACGCGGACAGCGCGTAGGACCGGTCGTCGACGGCGACGGCCAGCAGCACGTCCCGGTCGCCGAGGTCGGACAGCTCGGCCGTCCGGTCGGCCCAGTCAGGCGCCGAGGTGCCGTCGAAGGAGTCGACGAACGCGACGAACAGCTGGACGTCCCCGTCGGCGACCAGGTCGTCGACCGCCTGCTGCACGACCGCCCGGTCGGGCGCCGAGAGCACACCGGCGGTGTCGGTGACCTCCCCGGCCAACCGCGACGGCTCGTCGGCCGCTGCGGGCCCGGCCAGCAGCAGCGGCCCCACCCCCAGCGCGAGGACGGCGAGGAGTCGGAGCAGCACGGCACGGGGTCGCGGCATGGCCCCATCCTGGCCCGGACGCCCCGCGCGCACCGACCCGGTCAGCGCAGCGCGGACCAGCGGGCGCGGCGCTGCGCCTGCTCGGCGGGGTCGGGCACCGGCAGGGAGGCCAGCAGCCGCTGGGTGTAGGCGTCCTGCGGGTCGCCGAGCACCTGCTCACCGGTGCCCTCCTCGACCAGCCTCCCACGGTGCAGCACCGCGATGCGGTCGGCCAGCAGGTCGACCACGGCCAGGTCGTGGCTGATGAACAACGCCGCGAACCCGAACTCCCGCTGCAGCTCGTCGAACAGCTCCAGCACCCGGGCCTGCACCGAGACGTCGAGCGCCGAGGTGGGCTCGTCGGCGATCAGCAGCTCGGGCTGCAGGGCCAGCGCACGCGCCAGCGAGGCCCGCTGCCGCTGCCCGCCGGAGAGCTCGTGCGGGAACCGGTCGCCGAACTCCTTCGGCAGCTGCACCGCCTCCAGCAGCTCGTCGACGCGACCGCGGGCGTCGTCGGTGTCGCCGGCCCGCCCGTGCACCACGAGCGGCTCGGCCACGGCGTCGGCGATGGTGAGCAGCGGGTTGAAGCTGGTCGCGGGGTCCTGGAAGACGAACCCGAGCCGGCGGCGCACCGGGCGGAAGGCCTTCTCCTTGATGCCCGCGACCTCGGTGCCCAGCACCGTCAGCGAGCCGCCGGACACCGGGGTGAGGCCGGCGATGGCGCGGCCGATGGTGGACTTGCCGCTGCCGGACTCCCCCACCAGCCCGAGCACCTCGCCCGGCGCGATGGTGAAGGAGACGCCGTCCACCGCGGTGAAGTCGGGCTGGCGGAACCGGCCCGGGTAGACGATGCGGAGGTCGCGCGCGGTGACCACCGCTGGCTGGTCGGCCCAGCCCTCGGGACGGCGGGCGGCGCGGTCGCGGGCCCGCGCGGCACCCTGGCCGAGCCGCGGCACCGAGCCCAGCAGCTTCTTCGTGTAGTCCTGCTGCGGGTCGGCGAACAGCGTGGCGACGTCGGCGGTCTCCACCAGCTCGCCCTGGTACATGACGGCGACCCGGTCGGCGAGGTCGGCGACGACACCCATGTTGTGCGTGATCAGCACGATGGAGGCGCCGAACTCGTCGCGGCAGCGGCGCAGCAGGTCGAGGATCTCCGCCTGCACCGTGACGTCGAGGGCGGTGGTGGGCTCGTCGGCCACGATGACGCCGGCGTTGAGCGCCAGGGCCTGGGCGATGACGATGCGCTGCTTCTGGCCGCCGGAGAACTGGTGCGGGTAGTGGTCCACCCGCTCCTCGGGGTCGGGGATGCCGACGCGACGCAGCACGTCGACGGCGATCTCCCGGGCCTCGGCCTTGCCGACGTCGCCGTGCGCGCGCAGCCCCTCGGCGATCTGCCAGCCCACCGTGCGGACCGGGTTGAGCACGCTGCCCGGCTCCTGGAACACCATGGCGACGTCCCGGCCGCGCACGGCCCGCAGTTCGCGGCCGCCCAGGCCGACCACGTCGGCGGTCGCGGCGCCGTCCTTGCTGCGCAGCACCACCGCACCGCGGGTGAGGGCGGTCTCGGGCAGCAGGCCGAGCACGGTGCGCGCGGTGACGGTCTTGCCGCTGCCGGACTCCCCGACGATCGCCAGCACCTCACCGGGCCGCAGCTGCAGCGACACGCCCTTGACCGCGGCGACGTCCCCGCCGTCGGTGGCGAAGGTGACCCGCAGGTCGCGGATGTCGACGACGGGCTCGCTCATCGGGTCCCTCCCTCGGTGCCGGCGGCGATGCCGCCGCCCGGCTCGACGGCGACGTCGGCCGGCGGCGGGGTGTCGGCGGCCCGCCGGCGGCTGCGCAGCCGGGGGTCGGCCAGGTCGTTGAGGCTCTCCCCGACCAGGGTCAGCCCGAGCACGGTCAGCACGATCGCCGCGCCCGGGAAGATCGACGTCCACCAGATCCCGCTGGTGACGTCGGAGATCGAGCGGTTGAGGTCGTAGCCCCACTCGGCCGCGGCGGTGGGCTGGATGCCGAAGCCCAGGAAGCCCAGCCCGGCGAGGGTGAGGATCGCCTCGGAGGCGTTCAGGGTGACGATGAGCGGCAGCGACCGGGTGGCGTTGCGCAGCACGTGCCGGGTCATGATCCGCCAGGTGCCGGTGCCCACCACCCGCGCGGACTCCACGAACGCCTCGCTCTTGATCCGCACGGTCTCCGCGCGCACCACCCGGAAGTACTGCGGGATGAACACCACGGTGATCGAGATGGCCGCGGCGAGCACACCGCCGACCAGGCTGGACTGGCCGCCGCTGATCACGATGGCCGCGACGATGGCCAGCAGCAGCGACGGGAAGGCGTAGACGGCGTCGGCGATGACCACCAGCACCCGGTCCAGCCAGCCGCCGAGGTAGCCCGACACCAGGCCGAGCAGCACCCCGGCCACGATCGACAGCACGATGGCCACCACGATGACGAACAGCGCCGTCCGGGAGCCGTAGATGACCCGCGACAGCACGTCGTAGCCACCGACCGTCGTCCCGAGCAGGTGCTCGGCCGAGGGCGGCTGCTGGGCGCCGAAGGTGCCGTCCGGGCCGCGGAGCTGCCCGAAGCCGTAGGGCGCCAGCAGCGGGGCGAAGACCGCCGTGACGACGAGCAGGCCGGTGAGCACGAGGCCGGTGACGAGCATGCCGCGCTGCAGGCCGACGCTCTGCCGCAGCTGGTGGACGACGGGCAGCGAGCGCCACCCCCGACGGCGGCTCACGAGTACCTCACCCGGGGGTCGATGAGCGCGGCGACGACGTCGACCACGAAGTTGGTGAGCGCGACGATGACCGCCAGCAGCGCCACGATGCCCTGCACGGCCACGAAGTCACGTGCCTGCAGGTACTGCGACAGCTGGAAACCGAGCCCCCGCCACTCGAAGGTGGTCTCGGTGAGCACCGCACCCGAGAGGACCAGGGCGACCTGCAGGCCGATGACGGTGATGATCGGCACCAGGGCCGGCCGGTAGGCGTGCTTGCGCACGAGCCGGGGCTCGCTGACCCCGCGCGAGCGGGCGGCCTCGACGTAGCCCGAACCCAACGTGCCGATCATGTTGGTGCGCACCAGCCGGAGGAAGACACCGGCGGTGAGCAGACCCAGCGCGAGGGAGGGCAGGACGGCGTAGCGCAGCACCTCCAGCACCAGGTCCCCGTCGCCGGTGCTGATCGCGTCGACGAGGTAGATGCCGGTGTCCGCGCCGTTGCGGTTGAGCTGCAGCTGGCCGCGGGTGGAGATGCGACCGGCGACCGGCAACCACCCCAGCCACACCGAGAAGACCAGCTTGAGCAGCAGCCCGGCGAAGAAGACCGGGGTGGCGTAGCAGAAGATCGCGAAGAACCGCAGGACGGCGTCGGGGTACCGGTCACGCAGCCGGGCGGCGACCATGCCCAGCGGGATGCCCACGACCAGTGCCACGGCGACGGCGTACACCGCCAGCTCCAGGGTGGCCGCCCCGTAGGTGGTGAGCACCTCGGTGACCGGGCGCCGGTCGGACAGCGTGGTCCCGAAGTCGCCTTGCAGCAGGCTGCCGAGGTAGTCGAGGTACTGCACCAGCAGCGGGCGGTCGTAGCCGGCCTCGCGCACCCGCTCGGCCAGCTGGTCGGCCGGCAGCCGCCCGCCCAGCGCGGCGGTGATCGGGTCACCGGTGGTGCGCATGAGGAAGAAGACCGTGGTCACCAGGATGAACACGGTGGGGATGATCAGCAGCGCCCGGACCAGGAGGTAGCTGCCCAACCCGCTGCCGCGCCGGCGTCGGCGCACCGGGGACTCGGCCGCCGGGGCCGGGTCCTGGGTCGCGGTGGTCATGGGGTCCTGCTCATGCTGGTGCTCGCTCCTGGGTGGTGACGCGCGGGCGGCCCCGGGCCGCCCCGGTGAGGGGGCGACCCGGGGCCGGGTGCGACGGGTGGGTCAGCTGGCCGACAGCGCGCCGTACCGGAACTTGAAGGACGCGTCGAGGGTGTCCGACGCCCCCTCGACCCCGGAGCGGACGACCGCCACCTGCGAGCCCTGCAGGTAGGGCACCGTGGACAGGTCCTCGGCCACCGTCTGCTGGATCGTCTCGATCAGCTCGGTGCGGGCGTCGGCGTCCGGGGTGCTGGACTGCTGGACGATCATCTGGTCGACCTGGGCGTTGCTGTAGTGGTTGCCCAGGAAGCCGCCGTCGAGGAAGAACGGCGTCAGGTAGTTGTCGGCGTCGGAGTAGTCCGGGAACCAGCCCAGCTGGTAGGCCGGGTAGACGTCGGCGGTGCGGTCCTCGGTGTACTGCGTCCACTCGGTGGTCTGCAGGTCGACCTGGAACAGCCCGGTCGACTCGAGCTGGTTCTTGATCAGCGCGTACTCGTCACCGGAGCTGGGCCCGTAGTGGTCGTTGGAGTACTGCAGCGACAGCTGGACCGGGGTCTGCACGCCGGCGGCCTGCAGGGTCTGCGCCGCCTTGTCGGCGTCGGGCCCGCCGGACCCGTCGCCGTACAGCTCGCGGAGGGGCTCGACGGCACCGGTCAGGCCCTCGGGCACGTAGGAGTACAGCGGGGTGTAGGTGCCCCGGTACACCTGGTCGGCGATCTCCTCGCGGTCGATGAGGTCGGCGACGGCCTGCCGGACGGCGAGGGCCTTGGCCGGGTCGGCCTCGGCGGTGGTGGCGCCGTAGGGCTGGGTGTTGAAGTTGAAGACGACGTAGCGGATCTCCCCGCCCGGGCCGTCGACGACCTCGACGTCGTCGTTGCCGCGCAGGTCGTCGATGTCGGTGGCCGACAGGCTGCGGAAGGCGACGTCGATGTTGCCCTGCTCGATGTCGAGCTTGAGGTTGGAGGCGTCGGCGTAGTAGGTGACGTCGACGTTCTCGGTCTTCGGCGCGCCGAGCAGACCCTGGTAGTCCGGGTTGGCGGTGTAGGAGACCAGGCTGTTGACGTCGTAGTCGGTGATGACGTACGGCCCGGCGAAGGCGTTGCCGGCGACGATCTCGTCGTCGGGGGTCAGCGCGTCGGCGGAGAAGACGTCCTCGTCCACGATCGGGCCGGCCGGGCTCGAGAGGATCTGCGGGAAGACCTGGTCGTTCTCGGTCTTCAGGGTGAACACCACGGTGGTGTCGTCGGTGGCCTCGACCGAGTCGAGGTTGTAGAGCAGCGAGGCCGGCCCGTTTTGGTCGTTGATCGCCAGCTGGCGCTCGAAGGTGAAGACGACGTCGGAGCTGGTGAGCTCGTTGCCGTTGGCGAAGGTCAGGCCGTCCTTCAACGTCACCGTGTACTCGGTCGGCGAGGTGAACTCGGCGGACTCGGCGATGTCGGGCTCGACGTCGGGGCTGCCCAGCGGGGTGTTCAGCAGGAACGGGTAGACCTGGTTCATGACGGCGAACGAGCCGTTGTCGTACGAACCGGCCGGGTCGATCGTGGTGATCTTGTCGCTGGTGCCGATGAGCAACGAGTCGCCGTCACCGGAGCCACCGCCCCCGCCGGAGTCACCGCCGCCGCAGGCGGCCACGGAGAGGGCGGTCAGGGACGCGGCGGAGGCCGCGAGCACCCGGGTGGTTCGGCGCTGCATGCTGGAGGACCTGCTTCCTCGGCTGGTTCGAGCCGGACGTGCTGTCTGAGGGAGACGCGACCGCGGGACGAACTCCCGCCGACGGCGGGAGGAACACTAGGTCGTTGCCCCGGTCCACCTGTGCGGCCGCGCACCGATCGTCACCGGATCGAGACCTGACCGGCAGGATGGACCGCGTGAGCGCACAGCTGGGGCTCGGACTGGCCGCGGTGGGCCGCCCGGCCTACATCACCCTGGGCCGGGACGCCGACCTCCCGGCCGACCGGTCACCGGCGGCGCTGGAGGCCCGGGCGCACGAGCTGCTCGACGCCGCGGTCGGCCTGGGCATCGGCTGGGTGGACACCGCACGCTCGTACGGCCGCGCCGAGCAGTTCCTGGCGACCTGGCTCCCCGCGGCGCCCGGCGACGTGACGGTGTCGAGCAAGTGGGGCTACACCTACACCGCCGAGGACCCGGGCGTGGACGCCGACGAGGTCAAGACGCACGACCTGGCCACCTTCGACCGGCAGTGGGCCGAGTCCCGCGCCCTGCTCGGCGACCGCATCGACCTGTACCAGGTGCACTCGCTCACCCCCGACAGCCCGCTGTGGGCCGACGACGCCCTGCTGGCCCGGCTGGCCGAGGTGCGCGACGCCGGCACCCCGCTGGGCTTCTCCACCTCCGGCCCCCGGCAGGCCGACGCGGTGCGCCGGGGCGTGGCGCTGGAGGTCGGCGGCGCGCCGCTGTTCTCCGCCGTCCAGAGCACGTGGAACCTGCTGGAGACCTCGGTCGGCCCGGCACTCACCGAGGCCGCGGCGGCCGGGTTCCGGGTGCTGGTGAAGGAGGGCGTGGCCAACGGCCGGCTCACCGACCGCGGCCTGCCGGCCGACTCCCCCGTGCGGACGGCGGCCGCGGCGGCCGGGGTGGGTCCGGACGCCGTCGCGCTGGCCGCGGCGCTGGCCCGGCCGTGGGCCGACGTCGTGCTGTCCGGGGCGGCGACCACCGCGCAGCTGCGGTCCAACGCCGACGCCCGGGGGCTGGCCGTCGACCTCGGCGACTGGGCCGATGACCTGGCCGAGGACCCGGCCGACTACTGGGCGACCCGTTCGGCCCTGCCCTGGCGCTGACCGGTCGGCGTCAGCCCTCCTGCTTGCGCAGGCGCCGCCGCCCGTGCAGCACGGGCTCGGTGTAGCCCGAGGGCAGCTCGAGCCCACGGACGACGAGGTCGCGCGCGGCCAGGAACGCCTGCCCGTCGTACCCGGGGCCCATGGGCAGGTAGCCCTCGCCGGCCTGCTGGGCGTCGACGACGTCGGCCATGCGGCGCAGCGCCTCCTCGACCTCGTCGGCGGTGACCACGCCGTGCCGCACCCAGTTGGCGACGTGCTGGCTGGAGATGCGGCAGGTGGCGCGGTCCTCCATCAGCGCGGTGCCGTGGATGTCGGGCACCTTGGAGCAGCCGATGCCGTCGTCGACCCAGCGCTTCACGTAGCCCAGCACCCCCTGCAGGTTGTTCTCCAGCTCGGCGGTGCGCTCCTGCGCCGTCCAGTCGGCGTCCACGACGACCGGCAGCGTGAGCAGGTCGGCCAGCCGCGACCCGGCGCCGCGGGCGGCGATCTCCTCCTGCACCGCGGCGACGTCGACCTGGTGGTAGTGCAGCGCGTGCAGGGTGGCCGCCGTGGGTGAGGGCACCCAGGCGCAGTTCGCCCCCGCCCGCGGGTGGCCGACCTTGGCCTCGAGCATGGCGGCCATGTCGTCGGGGCGGGCCCACATGCCCTTGCCGATCTGGGCCTTGCCGCGCAGGCCGCAGGCCAGCCCGATGGCGACGTTCTGGTCCTCGTAGGCGTCGATCCAGGCGGTGTCGCGCATGTCGGCCTTGCGCACCATCGGGCCGGCGAGCATCGAGGTGTGCAGCTCGTCGCCGGTGCGGTCGAGGAAGCCGGTGTTGATGAAGGCGACCCGGCCGCTCGCGGCGGCGAGGCAGGCCGCGAGGTTGACCGAGGTGCGGCGCTCCTCGTCCATGATGCCGAGCTTGACGGTGCCGGTGGGCAGACCGAGGAGGGCCTCGGTGCGGGCCAGCAGCGCGTCGGTGAACGCGACCTCCTCGGGCCCGTGCATCTTGGGCTTCACCGTGTAGACCGCGCCGGTGCGCGAGTTGCGGTGCCGCCCGCGCTGCTGGACGTCGACCAGCCCGCACAGCGTGGTGACCACGGCGTCGACGATGCCCTCGGGGGCGTCCTCGCCGTCCAGGCGCACGGCGTCGGTGGTCATGAGGTGGCCCACCTGGCGCAGCCACAGCAGCGAGCGGCCGGGCAGCACGACCTCGCCGTCGGGGCCCTGCAGCACCCGGTCGGGGGCGAGCTCGCGCCGGAACGTGCGGCCGCCCTTGGTCACGTCCTCGGCGAGGGTGCCCTGCATGAGCTGCAGCCAGTTGCGGTAGCCGGCCACCTTGTCGGCGGCGTCGACCGCGGCGACGGAGTCCTCGAGGTCCATGATCGTGGTGACCGCGGCCTCGACGACGACGTCGGCCACCCCGGCGCGGTCCCGGCCCCCGACCGGACCGGCCCGGTCGACCACGACCTCGACGTGCAGCCCGTGGTGCACCAGCACGACCGCCTCGGGCGCCTCGTCCGCGCCGCGGTGGCCGACGAACGCCGACGGGTCGGCGAGGCCAACCGGGCCGCCGGGCAGCACCACCTCGACCGCGCCGTCGCGGACGGCGTAGCCCTCGGCATCGGCGTGCGAGCCGCGGGCCAGCGGGAACGTGTCGTCGAGGAAGCGCCGCACCCGGGCGACCACCTCGTCGCCGCGCACGGGGTTGTAGCTGGTCCCCTTCTCGCGTCCGTCGGCCTCGTCGAGGACGTCGGTGCCGTAGAGCGCGTCGTACAGGGAGCCCCACCGGGCGTTGGCGGCGTTGACCGCGAACCGGGCGTTGGTCAGCGGCACCACCAGCTGCGGACCGGCGATCACGGCCACCTCGGGGTCGACGCCGGAGGTGGTGACGGTGACCTGCGTCGGCGCGTCGACCAGGTAGCCGATGCCGCGCAGGAACTCCTCGTAGGCGCCGGCGTCGGCCACCGGGCCGGGGTGCTCGGTGTGCCACTCGTCGAGGGCCCACTGCAGCTCGGCGCGGCGCGCCAGCAGCCGGCGGTTGATCGGCACCA
Organism: Klenkia sesuvii; assembly: GCF_037083825.1. Lineage (NCBI taxonomy): Bacteria > Bacillati > Actinomycetota > Actinomycetes > Geodermatophilales > Geodermatophilaceae > Klenkia > Klenkia sesuvii. The sequence goes on along the minus strand of NZ_JBAPLU010000018.1, from coordinate 66,613 downwards.
GGTCGCTCAGCAGGGCGGCGAACCCCGACCAGAACGCGTCCTCGTCGATGCCCGACCCCGGCAGCGCCTCGTCGCGCACGAAGGCGTGCAGCTCGGGGGCGATCTCCAGCCCGTGGACCTGCACTGCCTCGGTCACGTGGTGCTCCTCTTCCCGGTGGTCGGTGGTGCTGGGTCAGATGCGGCGGCGGCCCTCGAAGGCCCGGCCGAGGGTGACCTCGTCGGCGTACTCGAGGTCGCCGCCCACCGGCAGGCCGCTGGCCAGCCGCGAGACGGCCAGGCCCATCGGCGAGACCAGCCGGGCCAGGTACGCCGCGGTGGCCTCGCCCTCGAGGTTGGGGTCGGTGGCGATGATCAGCTCGGTGACCGAGCCGTCCATCAGGCGGCTCATCAGCTCCTTGACCTTGAGGTCGTCGGGGCCGATGCCCTCGATCGGGCTGATCGCGCCGCCCAGCACGTGGTAGCGGCCGCGGAACTCCCGGGTGCGCTCGATGGCCACGACGTCCTTGGGCTCCTCGACGACGCAGACGACGTCGAGGGTGCGCCGGGGATCGCGGCAGATGCGGCACTGGTCGGCCTCGGCCACGTTGAAGCAGATGCTGCAGAACCGCACCTCGGCCTGCACGCGCTGCAGCGACGCCACCAGCCGGCCGACGTCGGCGGCGTCGGCGGCCAGCAGGTGGAACGCGATGCGCTGGGCGCTCTTGGGGCCGACGCCCGGGAGCCGACCGAGCTCGTCGATCAGGTCCTGGACGGCGCCTTCGTACACGGGTGTCTTCCTCCTGGGTGGGGAGCGTGCGTCAGAAGCCGGGCAGGCCCATCCCGCCCATGCCCCCGGCCAGCGGACCCATGGTCTGCTGGGTGAGCTCGCCGGCGGCGCGGTTGGCGTCGCGCACGGCGGCCACGACCAGGTCCTGCAGCGTCTCGACGTCGTCGGGGTCGACCGCCTGCGGCGAGATGGCGATGGCCGTGAGCTCACCGCTGCCGGTCATGGTGGCGGTGACCATGCCGCCGCCGGCGCTGCCGGTGACCTCGGCCTGGGCCAGCTCCTCCTGCGCGGCGGCGAGCTGCTGCTGCATCTTCTGCGCCTGCTTCATCAACTGCTGCATGTCGGGCTGTCCACCGGGTCGCATGCCGACGAGGGTATGCGGTGGGTCCGACACGTCCCCGGGTCCACCACAGCACCCTCGCCGTCCCGGCCCCACCCAGCAAGCCCGCCCAGCCCGCCCAGCCCGCCCAGCGATGATCAGGGGCCCTGGTCGACGTCCGTCCCCTCGGCCAGATCTGGTGGCGGAGGACGGAGTTCGGTGGCGGAGGACGACGGGGCCCGGCCGCCCCGCGGTCAGCGACGGGGGCGGGACGGCTCGAACACGCAGGCCAGGTCGTCCTCGGAGGCCGGCACCGCGGCCAGCGGGGTGGGGGCGTCGCGACGCACGGCCAACCCGTCGAGCACCACGGTGACCAGGCGGTGCCGCAGGTCGGCCCGCTCGGGGCCGCCGACCCGGCCGAGCATGGCCACGACCAGGCCGAGGTCGAGCTCGCCGACGTCGGGGCGCAGCACCCCGGCCCGCTGGGCGTGCTGCACCAGGGACAGGACGGCGGGGCGCAGCCGGTCGCGTTCGCGGGCCACCCGCTCGTGCCCACGCCCCGCTGCGGCCAGCACCTCGGCCAGCCCCCGGTCGGCGGCCTGCGACTCGACGCCCCAGTGCAGGAACTCGCTGAGCCCCCGCCACGGGTCGGGGTCGGCGGCTGCCTCCTCGGCGCGGGCGACCACGACGTCGATCTCCTGCTCGAAGAGGGCCTCGACCAGGTCCCTCCGCTCGGGGAACCGGCGGTACACCGTGCCCACCCCGACCCCCGCCACCCGGGCGATCTCGTCGAACCCCGCGTCGAGGCCGTGCGAGGCGAACACCTGCCGCGCCGCGTCGAGGATGAGTCCGCGGTTGCGCTCGGCGTCCCGGCGCAGCGGCCGCGCACCCTCCCTGTTCGCCGGCGTGACGGAGGACATGCACCCGATCGTAACCGAAGCGGAACAACTTCTCCGCTTCGGTTGCTACGGTCGCCGGTGAACCGGAAAGGCCGTTCCACTTCGTTCGGAGGACGCATGACCAGCAGGACCGACGCCGACCACGGCACCCGTGCCGCGGACCCGGCCCCGGGGGGCGATCCCCGCCGCTGGCTCGTGCTGGGGGTGGTCGCGATCGCCCAGCTGATGGTGGTGCTCGACGCCACGATCGTGAACATCGCCCTGCCCACCGCGCAGGCCGACCTCGGCTTCGGCGACGACAGCCGGCAGTGGATCGTCACCGCCTACGCCCTCGCCTTCGGCTCCCTGCTGCTGGTGGGCGGGCGGCTGGCCGACCTCGTGGGGCGCAAGCCCGTCTTCCTGGTCGGGCTGGTCGGCTTCGCACTGGCCTCGGCGGTGGGCGGCGCGGCCGACGGCTTCGGCACCCTGGTCGCCGCCCGCGGCGCGCAGGGTGTCTTCGGCGCCCTGCTGGCACCCGCGGCGCTGTCGCTGCTGACCGTCACCTTCACCGAGGGTCGCGAGCGCGGTCGCGCGTTCGCCGTCTTCGGGGCCATCTCCGGCGCCGGCGGGGCCATCGGGCTGATCCTGGGCGGGGCGCTCACCGAGTACCTGTCGTGGCGGTGGTGCCTGTACGTGAACGTGCCCATCGCGGTCGTCGCCGTCGTCGGCGCGCTGCTGTTCCTGCCCCGTCGCAGCTCCCGCGCCGAGGGCGCCCCCGGCCTCGACGTGCCGGGCGCCCTGCTGAGCGTCGCCGGCCTGGTCGCGCTGGTCTACGGGCTGGCCAGCGCCGAGACCGACGGCTGGTCGGCCGGGTCGACGCTGGGCTTCATCGCCCTGGGGGTCGTGCTGCTCGCAGCCTTCGTGCTGGTCGAGACCCGTGTAGCGCACCCGCTGCTGCCGATGCGCGTGGTCACCGACCGGGCCCGCGGCGGGGCGTTCCTGGCGGTGGGCATCGTCGGGGCCGGCATGTTCGGCGTGTTCCTCTTCCTCACCTACTACCTGTCCACCGTGCTGGGCTACGAGCCGTTGCCCACCGGGGTGGCGTTCATGCCGCTGATCGTCGGCATCACGTTCTCGGCGCAGACGTCGCCGGCGCTGGTCGCCCGCATCGGGGTCAAGGTGCCGGTGGCGGCCGGCTTCGCGGTCGGTGCGCTGGGGCTGCTCGTCTTCACCACCCTCGGGGTGGACAGCGGCTACTGGACGCACGTCTTCCCCGGCCTGGTGGTGACCGGCCTGGGCATCGGCCTGGTGATCGCGCCGGCCTTCAGTGCGGCCACCATGGGCGTGCAGGCCGCCGACGCCGGGGTCGCCTCAGCGGCGGTGAACACCTTCCAGCAGGTCGGCGGGTCGATCGCGACCGCGGTGCTGTCCGCCCTGGCCGCGGCGGCGGCGAGCGACGCCCTGGTCGGGGTCGACCCGGGCGACCCGGCGGCCCTCCTGCAGGCCTCGGTGTCCAGCTACACCACGGTGTTCGCGTGGTCGGCCGGCATCTTCGCCGCCGGCGCGGTGGTGTGCGGCCTGCTGCTCCCCCACGGCGCGGTGCAGGAGGACCCCGACGCCGCCCCGGTCCTCGCGCACTGACCTCACCCGGCCGACCCGGGCCGGTGCGGGCGTGGTGGGTGCGCACTCCGGGTGAGGACTGCGCAGCCACCACGCCCGACCAGGCCGCCCGACCCTGATCCTGAGGCGTCGGTCGACGAGGCCGGCTGGGCGGAGGTCAGCTGTCGACGGGGTGGGCGCCGAGCTGGGCGCGCAGCAGCTGCAGCGCGGCCTGCTCGGGGTCGACCGGGGGCGGGGCGTCGCGGTGGTCACCGGCATCGGCGGCCCGCTCGGCCATCAGCTCGTCGGCCTCCGCGCTCTGCGCGGCGTACTGGGCGCGCCGGGTCTCCTGCGGCGTCGGAGGCGGACCCTGCGGAGCGCTGCGGCCGGGGCTGGGCGCACCGTCGCCGCCGTCGACCACCGTGGCCACCCGCCAGCGCACCCCGAGCAGCTCGTTCAACGCCTCGCGGATGACGTCCTTGTTGAGGTCGTCGCCCAACCGGCGGGACAGCGCCGGCGAGGTGGTCGACAGCGTCAGCACCCCCGCCGTCAGGTCGTGCACCTGGGCGTTCTTCAGCAGCGCCTCGGTGGTGCGCTTGTGCCGCTTCACCACCCCGAGCAGCTCGGGCCAGATGCGCCGGACGTCGACGGTGGTCAGCTCGCCGTCGTCGGCCGGCTGGTCGGGCGGGTTGGCGGACACCAGCGGCGTGGGCTCGCCTCCGCGGGGGGCGGGCGCGGACTCCGCGGCCGCGCGCGGTGCCGGCTCCTGCTCGGTGGACGTCGACGGTGCCGGGGCGGCGACCGGGGCGGCGGCCTGTGCGGGTGCGGCCGGCCGCGCAGGTGCTGGTCGGCTCGGGGGCGACCAGTCCTCGTCGTCGGTGGGCTCGGGGGGCAGCGGGATGTCGGGTTCGCCGGTGGACGCGCGCGGGTGGCTGCGCACGCCGGGCGGGTCGGCAGCGGACGGGGCGCCAGCCGGTCGGTCGGCGGCCGGCCGCTCCGCCGAGCCGCCCTGCGGTGCGCCACCACCGGCCGTCCCCGAGGCGGTGGCCGGCGACCCGGCGGGCGCGGTGGCGCGGGGTGCCGGGGACCCGGGCGCGGCGATCTCGGGCCACCCGTCGACCTCGGCGGGCGCAGCGGTCTGTGCGGGCTGGGCCGGGGCTGAACCGGGCGCGGCCGAACCGGGCACAGCCGAACCGGGCGCGGCGATCTCGGGCCAGTCGTCGTCGGCCGGGGCCGCGGCCGCACGCCCGCCGTCCGCCCCGCCGGACGGCGACGTGCCCGACGGACCACCGGACGGCGACGTGCCCGACGGGCCACCGGACGACGCGGGGGTCGACGCGGGGCCGGACGACGCGGGGCCGGACGACGCGGGGCCGGACGACGCGGGGCCGGACGTTCCAACGGATCGCGCAGCGTCGTCGGGCGGCGCGGCGGCCTGGCCGGCGGCAGGTCGGTCGGACCCCGTCGCCGCATCGGCCTGGTCCGGCGCCGGCTCGCGCCGCGCCGGCGCTCGGGTCGCCGGTTCCTGCCGTGCGGCGTCCTGCCGTGCAGCGTCCTGAGGCGCAGCGTTGTGAGGCGCGGCGTCCTGCCGTGCAGCGTCCTGAGGCGCAGCGTTGTGAGGCGCAGCGTCCCGGGGCGGAGCGTCCTGGCGGGCGGGCTCCTGACGAGCCTGGGACGGCCGGACGTACTCCCGCCGCGCCGGGCTCTCCGTCCGCCCGCCCGGACGGTCAGCGGGGGCAGCAGGTGGCACCGCGGCCGGCGCAGCCCGACCCGGCACCGGGTCGGCGACCGGCGCACCGGTGTGCTCACCGGCGATGGACAGCCGGCGCTCGAGGCGCTCGAGCCGCTGCAGGGTGGCTGCGGCCGAGCCGTCGACGCCGGGCAGGAGCATGCGGGCGCACACCAGCTCGAGCAGCAGCCGGGGCGCGGTGGTGCCGCGCATCTCGGTGAGGCCCGCGTGGACGGTGTCGGCCAGCCGCGACAGCGATGCCTGGCCCAGCGCCGAGGCCTGCCGGCTCATCAGGTCGAGCCGGTCGGGCGGGCAGTCGAGCAGGCCGTTGCCGCCGGCCTCGGGCACGGCGTCGAGCACGATGAGGTCGCGCAGCCGGTCGAGCAGGTCGGTGGCGAAGCGGCGGGGGTCGTGCCCGGCCTCCACGACGCGGTCGACGGCCTGGAACACCCCGGGGGCGTCGTGGGCGGCCAGCGCGTCGACCGTCTCGTCGAGCAGCGCGTCGTCGGTGACGCCGAGCAGCCCGACCGCGGTGCGGTAGGTGACGCCCTCGGGCCCCGCCCCGGCCAGCAGCTGGTCGAGGATGGACAGCGAGTCGCGCACCGAGCCACCACCGGCCCGCACCACGAGCGGGAACACGGTGGGCTCGACCACGACGCCCTCCCGCTCGCAGGTGCTCTCCAGCAGCTGCCGCAGCGTGGCCGGGGGCACCAGCCGGAACGGGTAGTGGTGGGTGCGGGACCGGATGGTCGGCAGCACCTTCTCGGGTTCGGTGGTCGCGAAGACGAACACCAGGAACTCGGGCGGCTCCTCGACCACCTTGAGCAGGGCGTTGAAGCCCTGCGTGGTGACCATGTGCGCCTCGTCGACGATGTAGACCTTGAAGCGGCTGTGCACCGGGGCGAAGAACGCGCGCTCCCGGAGGTCGCGGGCGTCGTCGACACCGCCGTGGCTGGCCGCGTCGATCTCGATGACGTCGATGGACCCCGGGCCGTCGGGGGCGAGCGCGACGCACGAGGTGCAGACGCCGCACGGCGTCGACGTCGGGCCCTGCTCGCAGTTGAGCGACCGGGCGAGGATGCGCGCCGACGACGTCTTGCCGCACCCGCGCGGCCCGCTGAAGAGGTAGGCGTGGTTGATCCGCCCGGCGTCGACGGCGTTGACCAGGGGGGCGGTGACGTGCTCCTGCCCGACCACCTCGGCGAAGGTCGCCGGGCGGTACTTGCGGTAGAGCGCCAATGCCACGACCCGAGGCTACTGGCCACCACCGACATCCCCGGCCGACCCGTCGGCACCCCGCTCGGTGCCGACGGACCGCGGTCGGGTGGCTACTGCGTGAGGGAGAGGAAGAACTCGATCGAGCCGGTGTCCTCGACCGAGACGAAACCCAGGTTCGGCGGGGTGACGTCGTAGTCGGCGAAGGTCACCGGGATCGAGCCCGACGCCTGGACGCCGTCGGCGGTGCGCACGACGGAGAGGTCGACGGTCACCTGCTGGGTGACCCCGCGCACGGTCAACGACCCGGCGACCGGGACCGTGACCGGGGTGCCGGTGAGCTCGGGCAGGTCGACGCCCTGGTCGACGGCGAAGGTCGCGGTGGGGAACTGCCCGACGTCCATGACCTCGTCGCGGAAGTAGGCGTCGCGCCGGTCGCTGTCGGTGGCGACGGAGGCGAGGTCGACCTCGACGTCGGCCGAGGCCAGGTCGCCGTCGGCGACCACCAGCGACCCGGACACCTGGTCGGTGGTGCCCGCGACGGTGACGTCGGCGCCGTTGAGCACCTCGTCGACCCGGTAGCCGGCCGTCGAGCCGGGCCCGACGGTCCAGGTGCCGTCGGTGGCCTCGACCAGCGGCGCGTCGGACTCCTGGACCTGCACGGTGCGGGCCGGGGCGGCGTCCTCCTGGAGCGCGGCGTAGACCAGCGGCCCGGCGACGGCCCCGACCACGACGACCCCGGCCACGCTCCCGGCGACGATCCACGTACGGCGACTCGGCATGCGGCGCGCTCCCCTGCTTGAAGGTTCATACAGTGTCGCAGTCGAACCCATGACGCAGCTGTGAGTCCTGGCAACGGGGCACGACGCACTGGGGTTCCCCGGGAACGCAGGGACCCCCCGCACACCCGCCAGAGCCCGCTTATCCTTGCTGCCTTCCGGCCCTGGGGAGGTTCACAGGTTGACGCCGCACGAGGGGTCTGCTGGAGAGTCTAGAGGACGCCCCGGGCCCGAGGACCCGGGGCCGCCGATGTGCGGAGGATGGGAGATTCGAACTCCCGAGGGCTTGCACCCAACCCGCTTTCCAAGCGAGCGCCATAGGCCACTAGGCGAATCCTCCAACGTGCGCCGGTCAGACTACCGGCCCGCGGCTCCCCGCTGGTGGGCACCCCGCCGAACCGGCGCGAGCGGTGGCGCGTGCGCGCGACCCGGGCTGCGCGGGGCACCACGAGGTGGTGGGCAACGGGCCGCGTGACCGGCCCGCCGGTAGCGTCGTCCCGGTGACCGACCCCGCGGACGTCGGGCCCGGGTACCGGGTCGCCGGCCGCTACCGTCTCTCCGCCCGCATCGGCGGGGGCGGCATGGGCGCCGTCTGGCTGGGCACCGACGAGCGGCTGGGCCGGGAGGTCGCCGTCAAGCAGCTGGTGATCCCGGTCGGCACCACGCCCGAGGTCGCCGCCGAGCAGCGCGCCCGGACGATGCGTGAGGGGCGCATCGCGGCCCGCGTGCACCACCCGCACGCGATCAGCGTCTACGACGTCGCCGACGACGCCGGCGTCCCGTGGCTGGTCATGGAGCACCTGCCCTCCCGCAGCCTGGCCGCGGTGCTCTCGGCCGACGGGGTGCTGCCCGTCCAGCAGGTCGCCCAGATCGGCGCGCAGCTGGCCGACGCCCTGGTGGCCACGCACGCGGCCGGCATCGTGCACCGCGACGTGAAACCGGGCAACGTGCTGGTGGGCCGCGGCGAGCGGCTCGAGGGCCTGGTGAAGATCACCGACTTCGGCATCTCCCACGCCACGGGCGACGTCCGGCTGACCCAGACCGGCATGGTGACCGGCACCCCGGCCTACCTGTCCCCCGAGGTCGCCCGCGGCGAGGAGCCGGGCCCGGCCGGTGACGTGTGGTCGCTCGGCGCCACCCTCTTCACCGCACTGGAGGGCCAGCCCCCCTTCGGCAGCAGCGGCAACTCCCTCGAGCAGCTGTACCGGGTGGCCGCGGGGCAGCCGGGCCGCCCGGTGCGCTCGGGTGCGCTCACCCCCGTGCTGGAGCGCATGCTCACCACGGACCCCGCCGCGCGCCCGTCGATGGGCGAGGTGCGCGACACGCTGGCCCGCATCGCCGCGGGGTCCGACGGCGACGTCACCGCGGTCATGACCGCGCGCACCCCGCTGCGCCCCGTCCCCCCGCCGCCGCGGGACCCCACCCGCACCGACCTGCCGGCCGCGGGGGCGCGCCCGGGGACGTCGTCCCGGCCGGTCGTGGCGGACCGCCCGGCCGCACCGGCGCGCCGGGCGGCGCGGCGGCCGGCCATCGCGGCCGGCGTCGTGGTGCTGCTCCTGCTCGTCGGCGGCGGTACGTGGTGGGCCACCCGCGGCACCGACGGCCCGACGACGGCCTCCCCGACCCCGACCACCACCTCGGTGGCCGCGCCGCCGGCCGATGCCCCGGTGCCGACCACCACCGGGCAGACCACCCCCGAGCAGACCACGGCACCGACCACCCCCGCCCCCACCGAGGCGCCCACCGGTCAGCCCGAGGTGGTCACCGCCGCCGAGGTGTCCCAGGCGATCACCGACTACTACGCCCTGCTGCCCGACGACCCGAGGGACGCCTACCGACTGACCGGCCCCACCCTGCAGGGCGTCATCAGCGAGAAGGGGTACCGGGACTTCTGGAAGCAGTTCGACGACGTCGTGCTCGGCCCGGTCACCGCCACCGACGGCTCACTGGTGGCCACGGCCCAGGTGACGTTCGTGGAGGACGACGAGGACGACGGCGGGGAGCAGGTCGAGCAGCACCGGTTCACCCTCGTCGAGGGCCCCGACGGCCGACTGCTCGTGGACGAGGACATCGCGGTATGAGACGACGCGAGGGCGGCACCCGTGATCAGGTGCCGCCCTCGCGTGCTGGCGGTGGCGGTGGGATTTGAACCCACGGAGGCTTTTACACCTCACCCGCTTTCGAGGCGGGACCCTTCGGCCGCTCGGACACGCCACCGTCGAGCAGACTACAGGCCCCGCTTCGCCCGGAAGAAGGCACGTAGCAGCGCGCCGCACTCCTCCTCCCGGATCCCGGCCACGACCTCGGGCCGGTGGTTGAGCCGGCGGTCGCGGACGACGTCCCACAGCGACCCGGCGGCCCCGGCCTTGGGGTCGTGCGCCCCGTAGACGACCCGCCCCACCCGCGACAGGACGGCGGCCCCCGCGCACATCGTGCAGGGCTCCAGCGTCACCACCAGGGTCGCGCCGGTGAGCCGCCAACCGTCGCCGTGCACGCGGGCGGCGGCGCGCAGGGCCAGCACCTCGGCGTGCGCGGTGGGGTCGCCGACCTTCTCCCGCTCGTTGGCCGCCTCGGCCAGCACGGCGCCGTCCGGCCCGAGGACGACGGCCCCGATGGGCGTGTCACCCCATCCTGCCGCCTCGGCCGCCAGCTCCAGCGCCCGCGCCATCCCGGCATCCCATTCCGTGGCTTCAGCCTGCACGGTTCCACCTGCGCGACCTCGTGCCCTGCGTCGCCGGAGGGAGCAGGCCGTCCTGCGTCGCCAGAGGGAGCAGAACGGCCTGCGTCCCCACAGGGAGCAGAACGGTCTGCGTGCTGGGAGGGAGCAGGGCACGAGCTGCCCGGGGGGAACACAGCGGGGGCCCGCCGAGTCGACATGTCGTCATGTCGACAGGTCGACACCGGTCGCCCGGGCCAGCTCGGCCAGGGCGTCGGCGGGGTCGACCACCTTGATGGTGTGCCAGCCCAGCTCGCGGGCGGGCTTGAGGTTCGGCCCCAGGTCGTCGAGGTAGACGACCTCGGCGTCCTCGATGCGCCGGCCCACCGCAGCCGCCAGCCGGTCCAGCGTCAGCGGGTAGATCGCCGGTTCGGGCTTGCGGATGCCCTCCACCGAGCTCTCGACCACCACGTCGAACAGCGCCATGAGCGCGCCGTGCTCCGACCCCGGGTCCATCGGCGCGGCGTTGTTCGACAGCAGCGCGAGCGGCACGCCCGCCGTCCCCAGTGCCCGGATCGCGGTGACCACCGCGGGCCGGACGGCGCCGTGCAGCGCGTCGAGCACGCGGGTGGCGTCGACGTCGTACCCGCACGAGCGGGCCTCGGCCTCGAACACCTCGACGAACCCGTCGCGGTCGAGCTCGCTGCGCTCGAAGCGCGCCCAGGCGTTCTCGTGCGGGTTGGTGGTGTTCAGCCGGGCGACCAGGCCGATCGGCAGGCCGGCGTCCCGCTCGTAGTCGTTGAAGGCGGCCAGCGGGCTGGTGGTGATCACGCCGCCGAGGTCGAACACGACGGCGGTCACGCCGTCACCGCCGCGGCCAGCTCGTCGGCGAACCCCAGCCGCGCGGCCACCTCGGCCACCATCTCGTCGGCCCACAGGTCGGCGGTGAGGATCTGCTCGAGGTCCGTGCGCGGCAGGCCGGCGTCGGCGAACAGGTCGAGGTCGCCGGCCGGGTGCTCGGACTCGTCGTCGGCGTCGACCTCGACCCCCTCGATGCCGTAGCGCTCCATGGCCTCGGCGGCCAGCAGGAACTCCGGCAGCGCGCCGTCGCTGATCATGGCCCGCACCATGCCGCCGGGTCCGTGGGTGAGCGCGACGAAGTACAGCCGGGTGTCGACGACGAACACGAACGGCCCCGGCCACTCCCCGGCCAGCGCACCCTCGAGCACCGGCAGCTCCGTGGCGGCGTCGTCGGCCAGCAGCTCGACCGTCCAGCCCTCGCCGGTGCGGGCGGCCCGCACGGCGAAGGACCCCAGGCGTTCGCTCATCGGACGCGCAGCAGGGTCAGGCCGTCGGCGACCGGCAGCAGCACGGTGTCGAAGCGGGCGTCGGCGGCGAGCGAGGCCGCCAGCGACGCGATGGCGCGGTCGTCGTCGTCCTGCGGGTCGAGCACCTTGCCCGCCCGCAGCGTGTTGTCCAGCACGAGGAGTCCTCCGGGGTGCATGCGCGGGTGCAGGGCGTCGACGTATCCGGCGTACCCGGTCTTGTCCGCGTCGACGAAGGCCAGGTCGAACGTGGGGCGCAGGGGCAGCGCATCGAGCAGCTCGGCCGCCTCGCCCAGGCGCAGCTCGACCCGGTCGGCCACCCCGGCGCGCTCCCAGTACCGGCGGGCGACGGCGGTCCAGTGCTCGTCGCGGTCCAGGCACAGGAGACCGCCGTCCTCGGGCAAACCTCGGGCGATGGCCAGGGCCGACAGCCCGGTGAACGTGCCGATCTCGACCGCCCAGCGGGCCCGCGAGATGCGGGTGAGCAGGGTCAGCAGGGCGGCCTGCTCGACCGCCACCTGGTAGGTCGGCCTGCCGTCGCCGGCCGCGGTCATGGCGGCGGTCTCGGCCACGAGGTCGGTGACGACGTCGTCCGGCGGGTCGGCCGAGCGGCGCACGAACTCCGCCAGCTCCGGGCTGAGGAGGAACGACTGGGGCGTCATGGGTGCGATCATGGCCGACGTGCCCGAGCCCGACACAGAGCGTCCGGTTCCCCTGCGGAGCAGTGACATCTCCCCGGAGCTGTTCGCCGCCCTGGCCGCCGACCCGCTGGCCGCCCAGCTGGGCATCCGGCTCGAGCAGGTCTCCCCCGGCTACGCCCGGGCGTCGATGACCGTGGGGCCGGCCCACCTCAACGCCGTCGGCACCGCGCACGGCGGTGCCACGATGGCGCTGCTCGACGTCGTGCACGCCGCGGTGAGCAACAGCCACGGCACGGTCGCGGTGGCCCAGGACGTGCACACCGAGTTCCTCGCCCCCGGCCGCCCCGGTGACGTGCTCACCGCGGTGGGCACGGAGGTGCACCGCAGCGCCCGGACGGCGGTCTACCGCATCGAGGCGACGTCGGCCGACGGTCGCCTGGTGGCCACCGCGCTGGCCCGGGTCTTCCGCCTGGGCACCCCGTGGGCGGTGGAGGAGGAGGTCGTCGCGATGGTCGCTCCGCCCCCGGTGCCGCCCACCCTGCAGATCTCCACCGTCGAGCACCCCCCGCCCTCCCCCGGCGAGGGCACCAACCCGGCCGGCGCCACCCCCGCACCCAACGAGCTGCGGTGAACCTCCCCGTCCCGACCATGGAGGCCCCGCCGGTCGGAGTGGTCGGGCTGGGCCAGCTGGGCGGCTCGCTGGCCGCCGCGCTGATCGCCGCCGGGCGCCGGGTCTCCGGCTGGGACACCGACCCCGCCGCCCGCGAGGCCGCCGCCGCCCGGGGGGTCACCATCGGCCGCGAGCTGGGCGGCGTGGTCGTGCTGGCCACCCCCATCCCCGCGCTGGGCACCGCGCTCGACGACCTCGACGTCGCACCCGACGCCACCGTGACCGACCTCGGCTCGGTCAAGGTGCCCGTGCTGGCCGCCCTGGGCGAGCGGTTCGGCGCCCGGTTCGTCGGCGGCCACCCCATGTGCGGCACCGAGCGCAGCGGGCACACCGCCGCCGACCCCGAGCTGTTCCGGGGCGCACGGTGGGCGGTCTGCCTGGAACCGGGCACCGAGCTGCCGCGCTGGCTGCGGGTGGCCGAGGTGGCGCTGGCCGCGGGCGCGTCGGTGGTGCCGGTGACCGCCGCCGAGCACGACGCCGCCGTCGCCGCGATCAGCCACGTGCCGCACCTGCTGGCCGCCGCGCTGGCCGCCGCGGCCGCCGACGCCGGGCCGCTCGCCCTCGCGTTGGCCGCCGGCAGCTTCGCCGGCGGCACCCGGGTCATCGGCAGCGACCCCGCCTTCGTCACCGCGATGGTCGAGGGCAACGCCGGCCCCACCGCCGCCGCGCTGGCCGCCGTCCGGGCCCAGCTGGACCGGCCGTGGCCCGAGCTGGTCGAGGCCGGGCACACGGTCGCGGCGCGGTCGGGCGAGCGGCGCACGGTGCGGGTGCCGCTGGACCGCGCCGCACTGCTGGCCCTGGGGCGCGCCGGCGGCACCGTCGACCGCCGCCTCGCCGCCTTCGTGGAGGCCTCGCTCCCCGCATGACCCGCGCGCCCGCCGGGACGCGCGCGGGCCCGCTGGGCGCCGCGAGATGGTTGCGGGGGACGTCGTCGGGGCAGGCGTCGGTCGGACGTCGACGACGAGGGAGCAGACGATGGACGAGCAGGACATCCTGGGCCGCATCCACGCGCTGGTCGAGGAGGAGCACCGGCTCCGCGACAGCACGGCCGAGCACGGGGACGCCGAGCGGGCCCGGATGGCCGAGCTGGAGCGGCACCTCGACCAGGCGTGGGACCTGCTGCGGCAGCGGCGGGCGAAGCGGCAGTACGGCGAGGACCCCGCCGAGGCCGCCGACCGGCCGGAGTCGCAGGTGGAGAGCTACCTGCAGTAGGTCAGCGCGGGGGACGGGCGGCCGCGGCGACCCGGGTCAGCCCGTCGGTCACCGACCCGGCGGCTGAACCCAAGGCACCCAACAGGTGCGCGAGCAGTTCGTCGTGCGTCTGCCCGGCCCGGGCCATGCGCCCCCGGCCGTGCTCGGTGAGCCGCGCGCACGTGGTGCGGCGGTCGGTGGCGCCGCGCTCGCGGGTGATCCAGCCGTCCTCGGCCAGCCGGGCCAGCGCCTGGCCGACGCCGGCCGGTGAGGACCCGACCTCCTCGGCCAGCCGGCCGACCGACGCCCGCTCGCCCTGCACCGCGTCGACCAGCCGCAGCAGCCTCAGGTCGGCCAGCGACAGGCCGTGCTGGGTGCGCAGCGCGGTGTCGAGCCGGCGGCCGACGCGCTCGTGGGCCTGCACCAGGCGCAGCCACGTCTCGGCTGCCCCCGGCGCCGCGCCGGCCATGCCCCGCAGGTCGCGCGGTGGTGCTGCGGCGGGGGCCGGACGTCGTCCGGCGTGGGCGGGGCGGCCGTGGGGTCCGCGGCGGTCGGCCACGGCTCAGGCCGACCCGGCGGGGGGCTGCCAGTCGTCGGGCCGCGGGCGGCGGGTCGCCGCGACGAGGGCCGCCGCGACGGCGAGGAGCACCAGCCCGGCGGCCACCAGCGGCCACGGGGTGCTGCCGGTGACCGGCGCGGAGTCGCGGGCGGCGACGTCGAGGGCGACCTGGGTGGCGGCGGCGGACTCCTCGCCGACCAGCTGCACGACCGCCGGACCCAGCACGACGTCCTGCGGGATCTGCACGACGGCCTCGACCCGCCCCTGCTCGTCCGCGGTGACGGTGGCCAGCGGGGCGGCGGCGCCCACGAGGGTGACCGTGACCGGCTCGCCCGGGGTGAAGCCGGTGCCGCGGATGGTGACCACGCTGCCCGGCGCCACCTGCCCGGCCGAGGCAGCGCCCCCGGGCGGGGACGTCGCCGAGCCCGCGCCGGTCGTGCCGGTCCCCGCGGAGGTCGACGGTGCCCCCGTGGTGGGCCGCGGGGTGGTGGACGGCGTCGACGGTCCGGTCGAGCTGCTGGCCGGCGGCGCGGTGCTGGTCGCCGACGGCCCACCGGTGGAGGGCGACGCGGTCGAGGGCGTGCTCGGGGACGTGGTCGTCGGCGTCGTCGGGCGCGTCGTCGACGGGCTGGTCGACGGGCTGGTGGACGACGGCGTCGACGGGGGCGCCGAGGACGTCGGCTGCGGGTTGCCGGCGGCGTCGCAGTCGGCCTGCGTCGGGCGGGTGTAGTCACCCAGCGGGAGCGGGGACTCGGCGCCGTCGCCGCCGCTGACCGCGACCTGGACGTCGACCCGTTCGCCGCCGTCGACCTCGGGACCCTCCAGCAGGGTCTCCTCCCCCGGTGCCAGGGTCACCGCGGTGCCGACGTCGGCGCCGTCGTACTGCAGGGTGACGGTGTGGTCGGCCGTGCCGTTGGTGACCTCGACCCGCACGTACCCGTCGCTGCAGTTGGGTCCGTGCACGAGTCGGGCAGTGGGGCGCGCGGGGTCGACGGCCGCGGCCGCGGAGCTGGTGGTGGTCTCGCTGCCGGCGTCGGGGGCGGCCAGCGCGGGGACGGCGAACGCCACGCCGGCCACCACCGCCAGGAGGGCCACGGCACCGGCGAGCAGCAGGGTCGCCGGGCGCACCGGGGACACGCCCGTCGTCGCGCTCTGCACCCCGCCACCTCCCCGGCCGGCTCGCCTCCGTCGTGTCGCCGGGCGATCGCTGCAGGTCGGGCCCGACATGCCATCATCCCCACGAGCTGCCCACCCTTGTCGAGCCGGTCCCCTGCGCCCGGGCGTGTCGGCGGCGTGTCGGGGGCACCTGTGCCGGGTGGGGCCAGGGGCGCCCGCGGGCTAGCGTCGGGGGATGGACGCAGCAGCGCGCAACGGGGCGGGCACCGGTCGGCGGCGGCAGGACGAGGTCTACCGCGCGGGGGTGTACGGCCGCCGTCCGCGGGTGCCCACGGTGCACACCGCGCTGGCCGACGCGGCCCGGCGGCGGTTGACCGAGCGGGCCCTCGGTTACGTCGCGGGCGGGGCCGGCGGGGAGGCCACGGTGCGGGCCGACCGGGCGGCCTTCGACCGCTGGCAGGTGGTGCCGCGGGTGCTCCGCGACGTCAGCTCCCGGGACACCTCGGTCGAGCTGTTCGGACGGCGACTCCCGGCCCCGCTGCTGCTCGGCCCGGTGGGCGCCCTGGAGCTGGTGCACCGCGAGGCCGACCTGGCCGTGGCCCGCGCGGCGGCGGCGACCGGGGTGCCGATGGTGTTCTCCAACCAGGCCTCGGTGCCGTTGGAGACCACCGCCGCGGCGATGGGCGACGGGCCCCGCTGGATGCAGCTGTACTGGTCGACCTCCGACGAGCTGGTCGAGAGCCTGCTGCACCGCGCCGAGGCCAGCGGCTGCGAGGCCGTGGTGGTTACCCTGGACACCACGATGCTGGGCTGGCGGCCCCGCGACCTGGACCTCGGCCACCTGCCCTTCGCGCAGGGCAAGGGCATCGCGCAGTACACCTCCGACCCGGTGTTCCGCCGGCTGGTCGAGGAGCGGGCGGCCGCCGCCGGGCCGCGGCCGCCGCAGCCCCGGCCGACCGTGGCCGCCGTCCGGGCGCTGGTGGGCATGGCGCGGGCCTGGCCGGGGTCGCTGGCCGACAACCTGCGCTCGCCGCTCCCCCGGGCCGCCGTCGAGACCTTCCTGGCGATCTACTCGCGGCCCTCGATCACCTGGGCCGACCTGGCCTGGCTGCGGTCGAGGACGTCGTTGCCGCTGGTGCTCAAGGGGGTGCTGCACCCCGACGACGCCCGCCAGGCGCTGGACGCCGGGGTGGACGGGCTGGTGGTCAGCACGCACGGCGGCCGTCAGGTGGACCGGTCGGTCGGCGCGCTGGACGCGCTGCCCGGTGTGGTCGAGGCGGTCGGCGACCGGGTGCCGGTGCTGCTGGACTCCGGCGTCCGCAGCGGCGCCGACGTGCTGGTGGCCACCGCGCTGGGCGCGCGGGCCTGCCTGCTGGGCCGCTCCTACGTGTACGGGCTGGGGCTGGCCGGCGAGGCCGGGGTCAGGCAGGTGGTGGAGGACGTCGTGGGCGAGTTCGACCTCACCCTGGGCCTGACCGGGCACACCGCGGTCAGCCAGCTGTCGCCGGACGTCCTGCGCCGCGCCGGCTGACCGCCGGGCCACCAGCCCCCACCGGCGGGAACGGCAGCCCCTCCACGGTCTGTCCGGCACGACCGGTCCGGCTGCGGTACGACACGCCCGGCGGCCCTTGACGCCCTGGAGTGGCCTGGGTCACAGTGGTCGTGGGCGGGGCAGCCGGCAAAGAAGTGGCTCCTCAGCACCACCGACGGAGACCGACCAACGCGGCCAGACCGCCAGGACCGGCGCCCCGCCCCACACCTGCCCGGCTCAGGGCTCCTGCTCGTCCGGGGCCGTCGAGCCCGCCGACGTGGGTGGCGCCGAGGACGGCGTCGGCGCCGTTGCCGAGGACTCCGGGGCCGAGGATCCCGTTGCCGAGGATTCCGGGGCGGTCGGCTGCACCGGGTCGGGTTCCGTGGTCGGGGGCTGCGTCGGTGCGGGTTCCGTCGTCGGCGGCTGGGTGGGGGGTGGCGCCGTCGTCGGCGGCTCGGTCACCGGGGGCTCGGTGGTCGGGGGCTGGGTCGTCGGGGGCTGGGTCGTCGGCGGCTGGGTCGTCGGGGGCTGGGTCGTCGGGGGCTGGGTCGTGGGCGGCGCCGTCGTCGGGGGCTCGGTGGTCGGCTCGGGCTCCACCGTGGGCTCGGCGTCCTCCATGGGCTCGGCGTCCTCGGGCGGGGCCTCGGTGGTCGGCGAGGTGGTCGGCGAGGTGCTGCGCGTCCCCCGCACGACGGCCGGGTCGGCCGGCGGGAACGGGACCGCCTCCCGGGCGCCCAGCACCGGCGCCATCGCGTCGTGCCAGATGGTGGCCGCCTTGCCGCCGCCGAACCCGCCGACGTCCTGGTTCTGCACGGGGTCGTAGACCATGACGCCGGCCGCGAGCTGCGGCGTGTAGCCGACGAAGGCGATCGAGTAGTTGTCCTGCGACGTCCCGGTCTTGCCCGCGATCTGGTGCCCGGGGACGTAGGCGGCCCGGCCGGTCTGGCCGGGGTGGCCGGGCTCGACGTCCTTGCGCAGGGCCTGGGTGACGGTATCGGCGATCCCCGGGGCGATCACCCCGGGCGTGCAGCGGTCCGCGGGCACCAGCGGGGCGCCGTCCCCGTCCAGCAGCGGCTCCCCGGCCCGGTCGGTCACCGCGACCAGCAGGTGCGGGTCGCACTGCGTCCCGGACGCGGCCAGCGTCGCGTAGGCGCTGGTGAGCGCCAGCGGGCTGGTCGGCTCGGCGCCGAAGGTGAACGAGCCCCGGTTCTCCGCGACCACCCGGTCGGCGATCGGGTCGAGGCTGGACAGCCCCATCCGCTGGGCCGCCGACACGGGCCCGGCGACGCTGCCCAGCGCGTCCTCCAGCGCCAGGAAGTAGGTGTTGGAGGACATGTAGAGCGCCCGCTCCATATCCAGCGTGCCCGGGTAGCGGCCGGCGTTGCCGACGTCGTAGGCCTCCCCGCCGTCGCGGTAGACCGTGGAGGTGTACGGGTCGCTGGTGGTGATGGTGTGGTCCAGCCCGTAGCCGGCCTCGAGCGCCGCGACCGCGGTGAACACCTTGTAGGTCGACCCGGCGCCCTGCCCGGCCGCGTCGGGCAGGTCCACCACGGTCTGGGCGGGGTCGGCGGCGTCCACGCCGTAGACCCGGTTGACCGACATCGCCAGCACCCGGCCCGTGCCGGGCTCGACGGCGGTGTAGATCGCGGCCCGGCTGTCGGTCTCGGGCAGGGTCGCCCGGACGGCGGCGTCCCCGGCGGCCTGCACCTGCGGGTCCAGGGAGGTCTGCACGACCAGCCCACCGGCCTCCAGCGTGGCCCGGTCCAGCCCGAGGGCGGCCAGCTCGCCGAGCAGGTGACCGCACGCGAAGCCACCGACGACGGCGCCGACGCACCCGCGCGGTGGCCCGGCACCGAGCGCGGGGGCCAGCGGCTCGGCCTGCGCGGCCGTCGCGGCCGCCCGCGTCACCAGGCCGAGGTCGGCCATGCGGCCGAGCACCCGGTCGCGGCGGGCGGTGGCCGCCTCCGCCGCGTCGACCAGGTCGAAGGTGGTGGGGCTGTTCACCACGGCGGCCAGGGTCGCGGACTGGGCGAGCGTGAGGTCGACCGCGTCCACGGAGAACCAGGTGCGGGCGGCGGCCTGGATGCCGTAGGCGCCGCGCCCGAAGTAGACGGTGTTGAGGTAGCGGGTGAGGATCTCGTCCTTGCTGTAGGCCTGCTCCACGGCCAGGGCGACCTGCGCCTCGCGGAGTTTGCGGCCCACCGACTGCTCGGTGGCCGCCGTCCGGCCCTCGGGGTCCTCGGCGGTCTGCAGGCGCAGCTGCTTCACCAGCTGCTGGGTCAGCGTGGAGCCGCCCTGGACGACCTCGCCGGCCGCCAGGTTGCGCGCGAGCGCCCGCAGCAGGCCCTCGCCGTCCACTCCCTCGTGGTCGAAGAACCGGGCGTCCTCGATGGCCACCACCGCGTCCCGCACCGCCGGGGCCATGGCCTCGGCCGGCACCGGTGTGCGGTTGCGCCGGAAGAACTCGGTGATCAGCGACCCGTCGGCGGCGAGCACGCGGGTGTTGCCGGCCAGCCGCACGTCCACCACCTCGGCCTGCCGCGGGTGCAGCAGGCCCGCCCCGCGCTCGGCCACCACCCCGGCGCCGCCGAGCCAGGGCGCGGCCAGACCGGCGACCAGCAGCCCGGCCAGCACCACGGCCAGGACCAGCTGCAGCAGCGCGCGGCCGCGGCGGGCGTCGTCGGCGGGGGCGGGTCGGATGGCTCCTCCACGGGCGTCGGGGTACGGGGGGTGCGGGCCCGCGACGGTGCGGACCCGCCACCCCACCGTGCCCGCGGGGAGCGGACGACGTCGTGCTGGGAGCCAACACTTGCCCATCTGCAACAGGATCGTTACCGGACGAACTAGGCTCGACCGGTGCCCGACCCGCCCCCCGACACCGACCTCGGCACCGATCTGGACGCCGATCTGGACGCCGACCTGGACACCGTGGTGGACGCGGCGCTGCACGCCTCCCGGGCACTGCTGGGCGCGGTCACCCGCTCGTTGGCCGGGGCGCTCGAGCAGGTCACCCTGCCCCAGTTCCGGGTGCTGGTCCTGCTGGCCGGCCGCGGCCCGCAGCGCAGCGGCGACCTGGCCCGCGCCATCGGCGTGCACCCCTCCACGTTCTCCCGCAGCGCCGACCGCCTGATCGCCGGCGGCTGGGCGGTCCGCGCGGGCAACCCCGACAGCCGACGCGAGGTGCTCGTCGAGCTGACCCCCGCGGGGGCCGGGCTCGTCGCCGAGGTGACCGCGCGCCGCCGCGCCGAGCTGCGCGAGGTGCTCGCCCGCCTGGGTCCGGAGGAGGCCGCGGCGGTCCGGGACGCGCTGCGCGCCTACGCCGACGCCGCGGGGGAGGTCAGCCCGGACCCCCTCGGTCCCGGCCTCTGACGTCCCGACCCCCGACGTCCCGACCCCCGACGTCCCGACCCCCGACGTCCCGACCCTCGACGTCCCGACCCTCGACGTCCCGGCCCTCGACGTCGCCGGTGTCCTCCCCGGAGGTCGGCACGCCCGCCTCCTCCTCGACGTCGAACAGGCGCGAGACGGGGACGTCGGTGCTGGAGTGGGCGACGATGGACACCGCGATGCAGACCGCGATGAGGGTGAAGGCCTCCTGCGCCTCCGGGTCGCCCGAGGAGAGCACGAGCAGGCCGTAGACCACCGAGGCGAACCCCTTGGGCCCGAACCAGGCCGCCGTCCACAGTTCCCGGCGGGGCAGCGGGACCCCCAGCTGGGCGACGACGAACGACAGCGGGCGCACCACCAGCAACGCGAGGACGGCGACGACGTAGCCGCCCCAGCCGAGGCCGCCGAACAGGGTGGGGGTGAGCAGGGCCCCGAAGACCAGCAGCGCGGCGAACTTGCCCAGTTCGGCCAGCTGCTCGCCGAGCGCCTCGAAGGCCTCCTTGGCGCGCGGCGCCACCGTCGCCACGGTCGCGCCGCCGAGGAACGCGGCGAGGTACTGGTTGGCCGAGGTCAGCTCGCAGACCGCGTAGGTGATGACGCCGACCGCCAGCGGGCCGAGGGGCTGCAGCTGCGGGGTGGCCCCCAGCAGCGGCAGACGGACCAGCAGCGCCGCGACCAACGGCAGCGCCACCCCGACCACGATGCCCAGCGCCAGCTCACCGGCGACCTCGAGCGGGTGCGGGTCGGTGCCGCTCATGGAGGCCAGCAGGATCACCACCACCGGCAGCGCGAGGCCGTCGTTGAGCCCGCTCTCCACGTTCAGCAGGCGGCGTAGGCGCTGCGGCACCTCGACCCGGCCGACGATGGCGCTGGCGAACACCGGGTCGGTCGGGGAGAGCACGGCCCCGACCAGGAACGCCGCCGGCCAGGACAGCGGGGTCAGCCAGGCGACCAGCACGCCGATCGCCACGATGGTCAGCGGCATCCCGATGCCCAGCGCCCGCACCGGTGCCCGCCCGGCGTGGGCGAGGTCCCGCAGCCCCAGCCGCATGCCGTCGGTGAACAGCACCGTCACGAGCGCCAGGTCGGCGAGGGTCTCGACCACCGGTGAGTCGACCGACACGTCGACCAGGCCGAGGACGCCGGGGCCGGCCAGCACCCCGGCCCCGAGGAAGACCAGGGACGTGGACAGCACCGTGCGCGCGGCCAGCCCGGAGACCAGCACCGAGACCAGCAGGGCGACGCCGAAGACGGCCACGAGGGGGAGCACCTCCCCCAGCGTCCTCCTCCTGCCCGCATCCGGCGCGTCGGGCAACCGTTGTGACAGTGCAACTGTTGCGCCAAGAGAGCATCATGGGGCGTCGTGAGCGTCCTCCGTCCTGTCCCCGCCCGGGCCGCTCGCGCGCTGCGCGGCACCGACACCGGCCTGCTCGTGCTCGCCCTCCTCGTCGGGCTCGCGACCGGGGCGGGTGCGGTCGCCTTCCGGGGGCTGATCACCGTGCTCACCCACGTGTTCACCGGCACCGACGACTACGCGGCCACCCCCGGTGCACCGCACGGCTGGCTGGGGTGGGGCCGGTGGTTCGTGCTGCTGACCCCGGTGGTCAGCGGCCTGCTGTACGGGCCGCTCGTGCACCGGTTCGCCCGCGAGGCCCGGGGCCACGGCGTGCCCGAGGTGATGGTCGCGGTCGCCCGGCACGGCGGCCGCATCCCGGCGAAGGTGGCCGCCGTCAAGGCGCTCGCCTCGTCGCTGACCATCGGCGGCGGCGGGTCGGTGGGGCGGGAGGGCCCGATCGTCCAGATCGGCGCCGCGCTCGGCTCGACGCTGGGCACGCTGGTGCGGGTGGCCGAGGACCGGCAACGGCTGCTCGTCGCCTGCGGCGCCGCCGGCGGGATCGCCGCCACCTTCAACGCCCCGCTGGCCGGCGTGGTGTTCGCGATGGAGATCGTGCTGCGCGACTTCGCGGCCCGCTCCTTCGGCATGGTGGTCGTCTCCGCGGTCACCGCCAGCGTCGTCGGCCGCAGCGTGCTGGGCAGCCAGGCGTTCCTCGACCTGCCCGACTTCACCGTGCCGCACCTGCTCACCTACGCCCTCTTCGCCGGCCTCGGCGTGCTGGCCGGCCTGGTCGGGGTGGGGTTCACCCGGGTCCTGTACGCCGTCGAGGACCTCTGCGACCGGGTCTGGCGCGGGCCCGAGTGGCTGCGCCCGGGCGCCGGCGGTCTGCTGCTCGGTCTGCTGCTGCTCGCCGTCCCGCAGATGTACGGGGTGGGCTACCCGGTGCTCGGGGACGCCGTCGCCGGCCGGTACGCCGTCGGCTTCCTGCTCCTGCTGCTGGTCGCGAAGGCGGTCGCGACCAGCCTGACGATCGGCATCGGCGGGTCGGGCGGGGTGTTCGCGCCGAGCCTGTTCCTCGGCGCCGCGCTGGGTGCGGCCGTCGGGCAGACCGCGGCGGCCCTCGCCCCGGGGGTCACCGGCGCGCCGGGGGCCTTCGCTCTGGTGGGCATGGCCGCGGTGTTCGCCGGCGCCGCGCGGGCGCCGATCACCGCGGTGCTCATCGTCTTCGAGCTCACCGGCGAGTACTCGCTGATCCTGCCACTGATGGCCGCCGTCGTGCTGGCCACCGGCATCAGCCACCGGCTCTCGCGGGACAGCATCTACACCGCCAAGCTGCGCCGCCGCGGCGTCGACCTCGACGCGCCCGCCGCGTCGTGGGCGGCCGGGCGCACCGTGGCCTCGCTGGCCCTCCCGGTGCCCACCGTGCTGCCCGCGACCACCCCGCCGCAGCAGGCCGCCGACGCCCTCGCCGGGTCGGCCGAGCTGCCGGTCGCCGACGACGCGGGCTACCTCGGCGTGCTGCCCGCCCGGGCCGTCGCCGAGGCCCTCGCCGGGTCGGCCGTCCCGCCGTCGCTGGCCGACCTGGTGGAGAGCCGGCCCACCACCACCCCCCACAGCACGGTGGACCGCGCCCTGGACCTGCTGGACACCCACGACGTGGCCGGCGTGGCCGTGGTCGAGGACGGCCGGGTGGTCGGCTGGTTCACCGCCGACGCGGTGCTGGCCGCCCTGCGCCCCCGCTGAGCGCCGCGACGTGCTGGGATGGGCGGCGTGACCACCACCGTGACCCTCGCCGGCATCGACTCCCCCGTCCCCACCGGTCTGCTCGTGGGCGGGCAGTGGCGGGCGGCGTCGTCGGGGGCGACCTTCGACGTCCTGGACCCCGCCGACGGCTCGCTGATCGCGCAGGTCGCCGACGGCACGACCGAGGACGTCACCGCCGCGGTCGACGCCGCCTCCGCCGCCCTGCCCGGGTTCGCCGCCACCGCCCCCCGGCAGCGCTCGGAGATGCTGCGCCGGGCCTTCCAGATCCTCACCGACCGGGCCGAGGAGTTCGCCCGGCTGATGAGCCTGGAGAACGGCAAGGCCCTGCCCGACGCCAAGGCCGAGCTGACCTACGCCGCGGAGTTCTTCCGCTGGTTCGCCGAGGAGGCCGTCCGCATCGACGGTGACTACCGCGTGGCCCCGGCCGGCGGCACCCGCACCGTGGTCACCCACCAGCCGGTCGGGGTCTGCCTGCTGGTCACCCCGTGGAACTTCCCCGCCGCGATGCTCACCCGCAAGCTCGGCCCGGCCCTGGCCGCCGGCTGCACCAGCGTGGTCAAGCCCGCCGAGGACACCCCGCTCACCGCCCTGCTGCTGGCCCAGGTGCTCGCCGAGGCCGGGGTGCCCGACGGCGTGGTCAACGTCGTCCCGACGATGAACGCCAAGGACGTCGTGGCCACCGCCATGGCCGACGACCGCGTGCGCAAGATCAGCTTCACCGGGTCCACCGAGGTCGGGAAGATCCTGCTGCGGCAGGCCGCCGACCAGGTGCTGGTCAGCTCGATGGAGCTGGGCGGCAACGCACCCTTCCTCGTCTGCGCCGACGCCGACCTCGACGCCGCCGTCGACGGCGCGATGCTGGCCAAGATGCGCAACGGCGGCGAGGCCTGCACCGCGGCCAACCGGTTCTACGTCGAGTCCCCGGTGGCCGCGCAGTTCGCCGACAAGCTGGCCCAGCGCATGGCCGCCATGACCACCGGCCGCGGCACCGACGAGGGCGTCACCCTCGGCCCGCTGGTCAACGAGGAGACCGTGGCCAAGGTCGACCGCATCGTCACCGACACCGTCGGCGCCGGCGCCCGGGTGCTCACCGGTGGCACCCGACCCGAGGGGCCGGGCTTCTTCTACCCGCCCACCGTGCTCGTCGACGTGCCCGTGGGCTCGGCCGCGCTGACCGAGGAGACCTTCGGCCCGGTCGCCCCGATCACCACCTTCGACGGCGACGAGCAGGCCCTGGAACTGGCCAACGCCACCCCGTTCGGCCTGGTCGCCTACGTCTACACCGGCGACCTCGCCCGCGGCCTGCGGCTGGCCGAGGCCCTGGAGTCGGGCATGGTCGGCATCAACCGCGGCGTCGTCTCCGACCCCGCCGCCCCCTTCGGTGGCGTCAAGCAGTCGGGCCTGGGCCGCGAGGGCGGCCACGAGGGCATCGGGGAGTACCTGACCACGAAGTACGTCAGCTTCCCGCTCTGACGCGGGAGCGGCGGTCGCTACCGTGACCGCCGTGACCACCGCGGCCGCACCCGACGACAGCGTCGCGCAGGTGGCCCGCCATGTGCTGCGGCACGGGCCGCTGCCGCGCGGGGCGGTCGCCCGCGCCCTCGGCCTGTCGCCGGGCAGCCTGACCCGGCTCGGCGCCCCGCTGCTGGCCGGCGGCGTGCTGGTGGAGACGCCGCCGGTCACCGACCCGGTCACCCGGCGGCCCACCCGCCCCCTCGACATCGTGCTCGACCGGCACCGGTTCGTCGGGGTGGGGGTCGACGCGGGCGGGGCGCGGGCGGTGCTGACCGACCTGCGCGCCACCGTGCTCCGCCGGGCCCGCCGTCCGCTCGCCGGCACCGGTCCCGAGCAGGTCGCCGACGCCGTCGCCGGGCTGGTGGCGGAGCTGGGCACCGACGGCGGGCCGTCCGTGGGCGCCGACGGCGCGCCGTCCGTGGGCACCGACGGCGGGCCGTCCGGGGTGGGGGTCGCCCTCGGCGGGGTGGTCGACCCCGCCGGGCGCGTGCTGCAGGCCGACGCCCTGGGGTGGCGCACCCCGGTGGACCTGGCCGCCCTCGTGGCCGCCCGCACCGGCGGGGACGTCGTCGTCGGCGACGAGCTGGCCTGCCTCACCGCCGCCGAGCACTGGTTCGGCGTCGGCCGCGAGCACCCCGCCTTCGCCCTGCTCACCCTCGGCACCGAGGTGGGTCACGGGCTGGTCGTCGGCGACCGGCAGGTGCACCTGCCCGACCCGACCCTGGTCGGGCACCTGCCCCTGGAGCCCGGCGGCCCGCGCTGCCCGCAGGGCCACCGGGGGTGCGCCGCGGCGCTGGTCACCGTGCCCGCGCTGCTGGCCGCCGCGCACGTGGCCTACGGCCGCCCGACGTCCTGGCGCGAGCTGCTGGTCGACGCCGTCGACGGCGTGGTCCGCGCCCGGCGGGTGGTCGACGACGCCGCCGCCCACCTGGGCCGGGTGGTCGGGCTGCTCACCGCCACCACCGGGGTGACCCAGGTGGTCGTGGACGGCGAGGGGGCCGACCTGGCGGTGGTGGGCTACGAGAGCCTGCAGGCCGCCGTCGACGAGCACCGCCGGCGCGGGGCCGCCGGCATCGAGTTCACCGTGCGCGACCACGACCCCGGCACGCCCGCCCGCGGCGCCGCGGGGGCCGCGGTGCGGGCGTTCGCCGCCGACCGGTGGCTCGGCGGGGGCCACTGAGGCCCCCGCCGCACCTCACTCGGAGACGCGCTTGCCGGTCTCGGTGCTGAACACGTGCAGCTCGTCGGGGACGACCTGCAGGTGGACCGTCTCGCCCTTGCGGGGCACCTCCCGGCCGGGGATGCGCACGGTGATGAGTTGGTCGCGGCCGGGCTCGGTCGCGACGCCGGGGAAGCTGCCGTAGGCGAAGGCGTCCGAGCCGAGCTCCTCGACCACGGCCACCTCGAAGGGGACGCCGTCCTCGCTCGAGGTCAGCGAGGTGGCCTCGGGCCGGAACCCGACGGTGGCGGTGGTCTGGCCCTGCGCGGAGAGCGCGGCGACGGCCGAGCGCGGCAGCGGCACCGTCCGGCCGCCCACGGTGGCGCCCTCCGCGGTCAGCGAGACCTCGACCAGGTTCATGGCCGGGGACCCGATGAACCCGGCCACGAAGACGTTGTCGGGCTTGTCGTACAGGTTGCGCGGGGTGTCGACCTGCTGCAGGTAGCCGTCCTTGAGGACGGCGACCCGGTCGCCCATGGTCATGGCCTCGACCTGGTCGTGGGTGACGTAGACGGTGGTGGTGCCCAGCCGGCGCTGCAGCGCGGCGATCTCGGTGCGGGTCTGCACGCGCAGCTTGGCGTCGAGGTTGGACAGCGGCTCGTCCATGAGGAACGCCTGCGGGTTGCGGACGATGGCCCGGCCCATGGCCACGCGCTGGCGCTGGCCGCCCGAGAGGGCTTTGGGCTTGCGGTCGAGGTACTCGGTGAGGTCGAGGATCTTCGCGGCCTCCTCGACGCGGGTGCGGATGTCGGACTTCCCCATGCCGGCGATCTTGAGCGCGAAGCCCATGTTGTCCGCGACGGTCATGTGCGGGTAGAGCGCGTAGTTCTGGAACACCATCGCGATGTCGCGGTCCTTCGGCGGCACGTGCGTGACGTCCTTCTCGCCGATCCGGATCGCCCCGTCGGTCACGTCCTCCAGGCCGGCCAGCATGCGCAGGGACGTCGACTTGCCGCAGCCCGAGGGGCCGACCAGCACGAGGAACTCGCCGTCGGCGATCTCGAGGTCCAGGGCATTGACCGACGGCTTGTCGGCACCGGGGTACTGCAGGGTGGCCTTGTCGTAGGTGATCGACGCCATGGCGGGGTGGTTCCTCTCTCGGGACGGACGGCGGGCTCGACGCTGTGACCGTGAGCACTCCCGGCCGGCGCGGGCAGCACCGTAACCACCGTCACGGGCACTGCGGCACCCCACCGACGCCGTGGCTTCCGTCGCGGAAGCTCCAGCACTCGACCCGGGGAAGACGTCGGCCCCCGCACTCGCGTGGAGTGCGGGGGCCGACGGCTGTCTCAACCTGACGTGCACCCGAAGGGATTCGAACCCCTAACCTTCTGATCCGTAGTCAGATGCTCTATCCGTTGAGCTACGGGTGCGTGGGTCGTGCTGGTGTTCAGTTGTGTGGCGCGGAGGCTCCGGGATTTGAACCCGGGATGGGCCAAAACCCAAACCGCATTAGCAGTGCGGCGCCATAGACCGGACTAGGCGAAGCCTCCCGGGCCCCCAGGTCTCCCCGGAAGCACCGAGGACGAACGATACCAGCGTCCGCCCCCGGTGCTGCAGGGGGTCTCAGGCCAGCGCGGGCACCCGTCGTCCGGGCACGAGGGTGACGACGACGGCCAGCGCCGCCGCGGCCGTGGCCAGCACCAACGCGCCGCCGACGCCGTAGCGGGTCTCCACCAGCGCCCCGCCGACCGCGGCCCCGATGGCCGAGGCGCCGAAGGCGATGGTGGACAGCCAGGTGAAGGCCTCGGTGGTGGCGTCGGCCGGGGCGATCGACCCCACGAGCGAGCTCTGCACGGTCAGCGTGGGCGCGATGGCCGTGCCGCCGAGGAAGAGCAGGGCGCCCAGCAGCAGCGGGCTGGACACGGCGGCGAGGGGCAGCATGCCGATCGTCGTCCCGAGCAGGCCCCAGCGGTAGAGCCGCGGCAGCGACGTGGAGACCACCCGGGCGCCGAACCACAGCCCGCCGGCGACCGACCCGAGCGACCAGACGCCCAGCAGCACGCCGGACAGCCCGGGCGAGCCGGCGGCGTCGGCGAACGCGGGGACGGCGACCTCGATCGCGCCGAACCCGAGCATGAGCGCGGTGCCGCTGACCAGCACCCGGGGCATGCCAGGCACGGTGACGGTGGCGAACAGGCTCTTCTGGACGGCGACCACCGGCCGCCACGCGCGCATCGCCCCGGAGAAGGCGATGCCCAGCGCGCCGATGACGGTGCAGGCGCCGGCCAGCGCGATGGCGGCGACCGGGCTGGCCAGGAGGGTGAGCACGGCGACGGTGGTGGGGCCGGCGACGAAGACCAGCTCGGTGGTGGTCGCGTCGAGGGCGTAGGCGGTGGGCCGCACGCGGGGGTCGACCCGCGACCACAGGGCGCGCACCGTCCCGCTGACCAGCGGCGTGGAGAACCCGGCCGCGGCCGAGGCGGCCAGGATGACCGCCGTGTTCGTGGTGGTCAGCACCGCGGCAGCCAGTACCGCCAGCAGCAGCGGGTAGCTGACCGACTGGGTGAGCAGGACCAGGCGGGGTCCGCGACGATCGGCCAGTCGCCCGAGCACCGGAGCCATCACGGCCATGGCGACGCCGTAGGTGGCCGAGGCCAGGCCGGCGACGGCGTAGGACCCGGTCTGCTGCTGCACCAGCAGCAGGAGCGCGAGGGGGACCATGGCGGACGGCAACCGGCCGGCGAAACCGGCGACGAGCAGCACCGGCGCGGAGGGAAGCCGCCACACGGTGAGGTACTGACGCATGACTGAGCTCACTTCGGACGTTCTCGGGAGGAATCGTAGGGGGTCAACCCGCGTTGGGTCCCTACGCATTCCTGACGCTACGAGATCGTGCGTAGGGAGTCAAAGCACCATGACCGCCTACACCCAGTCAGGGATGTGAGATGGACTACGACGGCTACGGCTCGGACGCCCTCGAGCTCGCGGTGGACCTCGCCAACGCCGACCAGGCCGGCGACGGCTGGGCGTCGACCTTCTGCGCGGCGCACCACGAGTGGTTCACCGACGGCACGGAGCTGGCGCTCACCCGCACGGAGTCCCGGGCCGCCGGCACGACCGGTGACCTCGTGCGCCAGGTGGCGCTGGCGGAGTCCCAGGCCGAGGTGGTCGAGCGGCTGAACGCGCTGCTCGCGCTGGCCACCCCCAAGCCCTACGCCACCGACCACGACGGGTCGCTGCACCTGCACTACGCCGCCCCCGAGGCCGGGGCGCTGGAGCAGCTGACCACCACCGTGGCGATGGGGCTCTCGCAGGTGGTCGTGCAGCACGGGTGGCAACGGCTGGGCGTCTGCGCGGCCGAGGGCTGCGGCAACGTGTACCTGGACACCTCGCGCAACGGCAGCCGGCGCTACTGCTCCAACACCTGCTCGTCCCGCTCCACCGTCGCCGCCTACCGCGCCCGCCAGAAGGGCTGACGACGTGCTGGAACGGCCTGGTCGAAGGGGCCCGCGACGCGCGGAGCGTGTCGTGGGGGGCGACCAGGTCCTTCCTCAGGCGAAGGCGGCGCGGTGCGCGGCCCGGCGGGCGGCCATGCGGCGGCGGACCGTGGTGCGGCGCGCGCTGATCGCGGCGGCCCCGGCCACGCCGAACCCGAGGACGACGACCGCCCCGAGCGCGTAGACCGCCGCCGCGTCGGGCAGCGGCTCGGACGCCGACGCGGGGTCCACCCGCTCGGCGCGCACCGACAGGGTGGCCACGGCGTCCTCCACGGGGGTGACCGCGGCGGCGACGGAAGCGACGGAGGCGCTGGCCCGGTCCATCGAGACCTGCGCGGCGGCCACGACCTGCTGGGCGTAGCCGGTCTGCTCGGCGACGCCGGCCGCGGTCTGCGGCAGGGCGCGCACCTGGTCGAGCAGGGCCTCCGCCGCGGCGTGCGCCTGCTGGGCCGCGGCCAGGGAGTCGGCGACCGCTGCGCCCTGGTCGGCGACGAGCTGCTGCAGGGTGCGGGCCTCGGCGAGCGCGGTGTCGACGACGTCGGTCGGGGCCCCGAGGTCGAGCACCGCGACCCGGTGCGCCCGCGCGACGTAGCCCTCGACCAGCAGGGCGCCGGCCTCGGCCTCGGCGGCGGACTGCGCACCTGCGCGGGCCACGGTGGCGGCCTCGGCGGCCAGTGCGGTGGCGGTGCCGGCCTCGACCGACCCTCCGGTGGCCGGTTGCTCCGGGACGTCGACGGCGACCGGGGCGGGCCGGGCACCCGGCCGGGGGGTGGTCGAGGACGGTGCGGCGACGGGCGCCGGGGCCGAGGTCGGCGCGGCGGTGGGCAGCGCCACCGGGGTCGGCTCGGGGGTGGGCACCGGGACCGGCTCGGGCGTGGGGGCCGCGGTGGTGGTGGGCGCCGCGGGCGTGCTCGGGGTGCTGTCCGTGGTCGGCGTCGAGGTCACCGGCGACGAGGTGACCGGCGTCGAGGTCACCGGGGCGGACGTCGTCGGCGCGGCGGTCGTGGTGCTCGCGGCGGTGCTGGACGCGCTGCTCGGCACCGGGTCCGCCGCGGCGGGACCGGCGACGGCGACGGCGCCGACGAGCGCGGCGGCGAGCAGGGGCAGCAGGCGGAGGCGGGTACGCACGGGAGGATCCCTCGATCGGGTGGCGGTCGGTCTCGTTCCCCATCGACCCGCCCGGACGTCGTCCTCACCCCCCGGGGTGCGATCTCACCCGGAGGGGGTGCCTCCTCCACACCCACGCCCCGGTGGCCGTCCCACGACGCCTCCGGCGGGCCGGGGGGTTAGCGTGCCGCGCGTGCCCCGCCTCTCCCGCGCCGCCGCCCGCCGGTGGGACGCCCGCCTCCAGGCCCGCATCGGTCGGTTGCCGGCCAGCCGCGCGGACGGCGTCCTGCGGCAGCTGAGCCAGGCCGCCGACCACGGCAAGCTGTGGCTGGCGGTGGGTCTGGCGCTGGGGGCCAAGCAAGGGGCGCCCAGGCGGGCGGCGGCGCGCGGCCTGGGGTCGCTGCTGGTGTCCAGCGCGCTGGTGAACGTCGTCCTCAAGCCGGTGTTCGGGCGGGTGCGGCCCGACCCGGCCGGGGCCGCGGCGGCGGACCGGGTGCTGGACCGGACACCGCACACCCTGTCCTTCCCCAGCGGGCACTCGGCGTCGGCGGCGGCGTTCGCGACCGGCGTGGCGATGGAGAGCCCGTGGGCGGGGGCGCTGGTGGCCCCGGTGGCGCTGGGGGTGGGGTACTCGCGGGTGCACGTGGGCGTGCACTACCCGGGCGACGTGCTGGCCGGCATGGCGGTCGGCGGGGCGGTGGCGGCGGCCACGCGGCACTGGTGGCCGGTGCGGCCGAGCACCCCGGCGCGGGTGCGGCCGACCGAGCGGGCACCGGCGCTGCCCGGTGGTGCGGGGCTGCACGTGGCGGTGAACCCGCGGTCGGGCCGGGCCGACTACGACCCGGCTGCCGACATCGCCGCACTGCTGCCCGGGGCGGTCGTGGTGGAGATCGACGACGAGCACTCGGTGACCGACGTGCTGGAGGAGGCGGTGCGCGCCGGCGCCCGCGCACTGGGGGTGGCCGGGGGCGACGGGTCGGTGGCCGCGGCGGCCGCGGTGGCGCTGGCGCACGGCCTGCCGCTGGCGGTGCTGCCGGCCGGCACGCTCAACCACTTCGCCCGCGACGTCGGGGTGGCCACCCCGGTCGAGGCGGCGCGGGCGGTGGAGGCCGGCGACGGCGTGCTGGTCGACGTCGCGGCGGTCAACGGGGTCCCGTTCCTGAACACCGCCAGCATCGGCAGCTACCCCGAGATGGTGCGCCGCCGCGACGCGCTGCGCGGGAAGCTGGGCACGTGGCTGGCGCTGACGGTGGCCGCCGGCCAGGTGCTGCGCACCGGGCAGCCGGTGGAGCTGGAGGTGGACGGACGGCGGACCAGCGCCTGGATCCTGTTCGTCGGCAACGGCGTCTACACCCCCCGCGGGCTGTCCCCGGCGTGGCGCCCGGCGCTGGACGACGGCCTGCTCGACGTCCAGTACCTGCGCGCCGACCTGCGGTGGGGCCGCACCCGCGCGGTGCTGGCCACCCTGCTGGGCGCCAGCGAGCGCAGCCGTTCCTACCGGCAGTTCCAGGTGCCGCGACTGACGGTGCGGTCGCTGTCGGGCCCGCAGGCGGTGGCCTACGACGGCGAGACCGGCGACGCGGGCACCGAGTTCGTGTTCACCAAGCGCCAGCGGCTGGTCGTCTACCGCCTGCGCTGAGCGTCATCGCCGGCGGGCCGAGCGCGGGGGCGCCTGGCGCATGCGGTCGCGCAGGCGCTGCAGCAGCCGGGTGAGCGCACCGCCGTCGGCGGCGTCGAGGTGGTCGAGCAGCACGCGCCGGACGACGGCCTCGTGGCCGGGCAGCACCTGCTCGACGAGGGCGCGCCCGGCGGGGGTGACGGCGACGACGGTGCCGCGCTCGTCGTCGGGGTCGGCGCTGCGGGTCACCAGGCCGCGGTCCTCGAGCACCCTGGCCTGGTAGGTCAGCCCGCTGCGGCTGTAGACGACGCGGTCGGCGATGTCGGTCATGCGCTGGCTGGGCCGCTCCCCCAGCGCGAGCCCGGCCAGCACCTGGAACTGCACCCAGCTCAGCGGTCCGTCGGCCTTGAGCTGCTGCTCGACCGCGTACTGCAGCAGGCTCGCGGTCTCCATCAGGGCGAAGTAGGTCTCCAGCTGCGCCGGCGACAGCGGGTCTCGGGGGGCCACGACAGAGCACCCTACCGGCCGCTTGCTACGAATTCGAATCACTGCTAACGTTCGAGGTGCTACGAATTCGAATCAACCAGGAGGTCGTCGTGCAGGCAGTGCGGTTCCACGAGTTCGGTTCCCCGTCGGTCCTCGTGCTCGAGGAGGTCGACCTCCCCGTCCCGGGCCCGGGCGAGGTACGGGTGCGCGTCGCGGCCACCTCGTTCAACGGCATCGACGGGAACATCCGCGCCGGGGCGATGACCGGGCCGTTCCCGGTCTCGCTGCCCCACGTCCCGGGGGTCGACGTCGCGGGCACCGTCGACGCGGTCGGGGACGGCGTCACGGGCCGGCAGGTCGGCGAGGCGGTGGTCGGCTTCGTCCCGATGGTCCCCGACGGCGCCGCCGCCGAGTTCGTCGTCGTGCCGGCCGAGGTGCTGGTGGCCGCGCCCACCGCCGTCCCGCTCGCCGACGCCGCCGCCCTCCCCCTCGTCGGCCTCACGGCGTGGCAGGCGCTGTTCGACCACGGCGCCCTCACCGCCGGTCAGCGGGTACTGGTCACCGGTGCCGGCGGCGCCGTCGGGGGCTACGCCGTGCAGCTGGCGGTGGCGGCGGGAGCGCAGGTGGTCGCCACGGCGAGCGCGCGCACCGCGGCCGCCGTCCGGGCCCTGGGGGCCATCCACGTGCTCGACCCGGCCGCCGACCTCGCCATCGACCTGGGTGACCCGGTCGACCTCGTGCTCAACCTGGCCCCGGTCGAGCCGGGGCAGCTGGCCGCCATGGCCGCCCTGGTGCGCCCCGGCGGGGCCGTCGTGAGCACGACGGTGTGGATGCCCGCACCGTCGGACCCCGAGCGGGGCGTCCGTGGGGTCGACGTGTTCGTGCGCAGCGACGCCGGCCAGCTCGCCGAGCTGGTCGCCCGGGTCGACCGCGGTGAGCTGCGGGTCGACGTCGCCGACCGGGTGCCGCTGGCCGAGCTGGCCGGGGTGCACCGCCGGGCCGCCGAGGGCCGGCTGCCGGGGAAGACCGTGGTGCTGATCGAGGAACGCTGAGGACGGCGAGCAGGTCGGACACCCGGCCGGAGGACGGCACACGCCACCGGGCACGTCCTCCGGCCGGGCGGACAGGAGGGCCCTCGGCTGCGTGACGGCACACTGGAGCCCATGCTGAGCAGGCGCGCCGTGCTGACTTCAGCGGTCGGCGCCGTGGCCGCCGCCGCGGCGGTCGGTTGCACCCGGACCATTCCCACTCCCCCCGCCGTGGGCCCCCCGGCTCAGCCGTCGGTGAAGGTCACCGGAGCGCGCGCGGAGGTGCTGCCTGTGGGCTGGTTCGGGATGCTCAACTTCCCGGACGGCCACCTCAGCTACCAGCCGGTCGGTGACGCCTCCCGGGTGTGGTTCGCCACGGGTCTGCCCGCCGGGTCGGGTCGGACGGTGGCCCTGGACAGCCCGGACCTGGCCCGCTTCTCACCGGCTCGGCGCGACCCCGACGGCGACGCCGCCGCCGGTCTGGTGCCCGCCGGCGGCACAGAGGCCTTCGACAGCGACTACAGCGGGCCCGGGGCGGTGCTCCTCGACGCCGACGGGTCCACCCTGTGGCTGGTGTACCACGGCGAGAACCACACCTTCGACGGCGTGACGTACGACCTGGTGCCCTTCTTCCAGACCATCGGTCTCGCCTCCTCCACCGACGGCGGCCTGACGTGGCAGAGGCAGGGGGTCGTGCTTGCCGGCCAGGTACCCCGGGAGGACGGCCCGGCCCCCCGCGAAGCCACCGGTGCCGGCACCCCCTGCGCCGTCGTCGCCGGTGATCACGTCCACGTCTTCTACGTCGACCTCACCCTCGACGCCCCCGATGAGATCCATGTCGCCCGGGCTCCGCTCGCCCAGGTGGGGTCGCCGTCGGCGTGGCGCAAGTGGCACCGGGGGGCGTTCGACAGCCCGCCCGACGGCGGACCCAGCACCCCGGTCGTCGGCCGCCCAGGCGACGGGGAGCGGAGCATCTACGCCGCGTACCCGTCGGTGAGCTGGAACACCGCCCTCGACGCCTACCTCATGGTGTTCGAGAGCCGCGACGGCTTCTGGTGGACCCACTCCGCGGACCTCATGACATGGGCACCCGCCCAGCAGCTGCTGGACATCGAGGGACCCGAGATCGGCGGCCTGGCCTTCGTCTCGTACCCGAGCCTGCTGAGCCCCGGGGCTCCTTCCGACCAGGTCACCGGTGCCGACGCGTTCCTCTACCTGGGCATCGCCGAGCAGCAGGGGACGAGTCACTCGCTGTGGCGGCTGCCGGTCACCGTCACGCCCTGACCGCCGGCCGGCTCAGCGCTGCGGCAGCCGGCGGACGACGACGAGGACCGCGAGCGCGGCGAGGGCCTCCCCGAGCTCCTCCACGAAGGTGGCGGCGGCGACCGGGAGCGGACCAGGGTCCAGACCGGCGACCAGTCCGGTGACGCGGTCCAGGCCCAGCGCGGCCAGGGCGTACACCGCCAGCGCCAGCACGACGTCGCGCGAGCCCGGCACCCGCCAGGCCCGGCCCAGCCAGCCCAGCACGGGCAGCCCCACCACGCTGGCCAGGCTGCCCACCGCCAGGGTCAGCCCCGCGCCGTCGACCCGCTCGAGCACCGAGTGGGCGCTGGCGAGCTTGGCGAACACCAGCCCGACGCCGACGGCGGCGACCGCGGCCCACCACAGGGCGCGGCGCCCGGCCGAGCGGGCGGCCACCCGCACCGCGCAGACGGTCGCGGCCACGAACAGCGAGGTGGTGAACAGCCGCGGCAGCCCGCCGACGGCGTCGAGGTCGAACAGCCACTCGTTCCCGCCGAGGGCGCACCGGCCGACCGAGCACCGCCACCGGACGACGAACCCGAGGGAGAACAACCCGAGCGCGAGCCCGACGAGGGCCCACATCCAGGTGTCGTCGCGCACCCGACCGGGCCCGGGCGCGGTGGTGGTCATCCGCTCAGTGTGACTGCTCCGGCCCTGGGCTGGCTGTGGGCTTCCCCGGGCGGCCGCGGCCCGGGGTCACTACGGTCGCGGCGAGGGTTGGCCGCCGCCCGCACCGGGCACGGCACCCGCCGACTGCCGTCGAGGGAAAGAGGTCTCCCATGCTGGTCCGCAGGATCGCCCGTCCGTTGCTTGCCTCCTCGTTCGTCTACGGGGGTGTCGACACGCTGCGCAACCCCGGCAGCCGCGTCCCCGGGGCCAAGCCGGTGGTGCAGCAGATCGCCGAGGCCGCCCAGGAGCAGCTGCCCGTCGAGGTGCCCCAGGACACCGAGCAGTGGGTCAAGATCGACGCCGGCATCAAGGTCGGCGCCGGTGTGCTGTTCGCCCTCGGCCGCTTCCCGCGCATCTCGGCCCTCGCGCTGGCCGCCTCGATCGTGCCGACGACCCTGGCCGGTCACCGGTTCTGGGAGGACACCGACGACGAGAAGAAGTTCAGCAACCAGGCCCACTTCCTGAAGAACGCCGGGCTGCTGGGCGGGCTGCTGCTGGCCGCCGTCGACACCGAGGGCAAGCCGTCGGCCGGGTGGCGGGTGCGCCGCGCGTCGGACAAGGCGATCGCCGCGGCGGAGGCCAACTACGAGAAGGCGTCCAAGAAGGCGGCCAAGGCGCAGAAGAAGGCCGCCAAGCAGGCCAAGTCGGCGAAGAAGTCCGTCGGGGTCTGATCCAGTGGCACCCGCGGACGCGCTCCGGAGGATCGCGTTCCTCCTGGAGCGTGCCCGGGAGCCCACGTACCGGGTCGCCGCCTTCCGGACGGCGGCTCACGTCGTCGGCGGCCTGTCCGACGCCGAGCTGGACCGCCGCATCGCCACCCGCACGCTCACCGACCTCAAGGGCATCGGCGCGAAGACCGCGGCGGTGGTGGTGCAGGCGCACGCGGGCGAGGAGCCCGACTACCTGGCCGACCTCGTGGCGCAGCACCCGCCGGTCGAGCTCGAGGGTGCCGCCGGCGAGCTGCGCCGGGCGCTGCGGGGTGACCTGCACACGCACTCGGAGTGGTCCGACGGCGGCAGCCCGATCCGTGAGATGGCGCTGGCCGCGATGGGCATCGGCCACGAGTACCTGGCGCTCACCGACCACTCCCCCCGGCTGACCGTGGCCAACGGCCTGACCGCCGAGCGGCTGGCCCGCCAGCTCGACGTGGTGGCCGAGCTGAACGAGGAGCTGGCCCCGTTCCGGATCCTCACCGGCATCGAGTGCGACATCAACGCCGACGGGTCGCTCGACCAGACCGACGAGCTGCTGGCCCGGGTCGACGTCGTGGTCGCCAGCGTGCACTCCGACCTGCGCGCCCCGGCGTCCCAGATGACCCCGCGCATGCTGGCCGCGGTCGAGAACCCGCACACCGACGTCCTGGGGCACTGCACCGGCCGGCTGCTGGTCGAGCGCACCCAGCGCGGCGGGAAGTCGCAGAAGCCGCGTCCCGAGAGCGCGTTCGACGCCGAGGCGGTGTTCCGCGCCTGCGTCGAGCACGGCACCGCTGTCGAGATCAATTCCCGCCCCGAGCGGCTGGACCCGCCGTCCCGGTTGCTGCAGCTGGCCGCCGACCTCGGCTGCGAGTTCGCCATCGACACCGACGCCCACGCCCCCGGCCAGCTCGACTGGCAGGGTGCGGGCTGCGAGCGGGCCGCCGCGGCCGGCATCACCGCCGACCGGGTCGTGAACACCCGGACGGCGGAAGAGCTGCTGGCCTGAACGGACCCCGCACCCGGGCTGGCAAGCTGGGAGGGTCGGACAACCGGTATCGGAGGTGGACATGCGCATCCTGCATGTGAGCCAACCGCTGGACGCCGGCGTCCCGGCCGTGGTCTCGGCGTTGGTGTCGGACGAGGTCCGGCGTGGGTACGAGGTGCACACCGCGAGCCCGTCCCGGTCGGTTCTCGGCGGGCTCGTGCTCGCCGACGGCGGGCATGTCCACACGTGGGAGGCCGCCCGCAGTCCCGGGCCCGGGACGATCGGGGAAGCCGTCCGCCTCGGGCGCATCGTCGACCGCGTCGATCCCGATCTGGTGGTCCTGCACTCAGCGAAGGCAGGGATGGCCGGCCGGCTGGCGGTACGGGGACGCCGGACCACCGTCGTCGTCCCGCATGCATGGTCGTTCTCCTCCGTGCAGGGTCCGTTGGCGCTGGCGGCGAGCCGGTGGGAACGCTGGGCCAGCCGATGGACGCACCTGGTGGTCTGCGTCAGCTCCGCCGAGCTCGCCCGGGGGCGCGCCGCCGGGGTGCGCGCTCCGGCGGTCGTCATCGATAACGGCACCGAGCTCGGGACGGCTGACCGGCCGACCCCGGTGCAGGCGCGGCACGACCTGGGCCTCCACGAGGCCCCGACCGCCGTGTGCGTCGGCCGGCTCGCGCCGCAGAAGGGCCAGGACCTGCTGCTGGACGCGTGGCCGGAGATCGTCCGGCGAGTCCCGGACGCCCGCCTGCTGGTGGTCGGCGACGGGCCCAGCGCTGCGGCGCTGCGTGCGCGGGCGCCGGCCGACGTCGTGTTCACCGGCGCGCGGACCGATGTGCCGGCTCTGCTGGCCGCGGCCGACGTCGTCGTCGTCCCGTCGCGCTGGGAGGGCGCCGCGTTGGTCCCCCTCGAGGCCATGGCGGCGAGCCGCCCCGTGGTCAGCTTCGACGTCGACGGCATGGCCCATGCACTCGGGAACACGGGCGCAGTCGTCCCGTGCGGAGACGTCCCGGCGCTCGCCGCGGCCGTCGCAGCCCGACTGTCCGACCCAGGATCCGCGCGAATGGCCGGGCTCGCGGCCCGGCGGCGGGTCGAGGAGCACTTCGACCTGCGAACAGCGCTGGGCCGCTGGGACAGAGAGCTGCGTGCACTGGTCGCGCGCCCGGGTGGCCCGTCGCGCTGAACCGTCAGCCGCGCGCCCCCAGTGGGGACGCCACGTCGTCCGAGTTACGGGGCGCGGGGCGCAACCGGGCGCCGAGCTCGGGGAGGCGAGCCCGCCCACGGTGGACGACGGACGCCGCGGCGCGCCGGGACGCGGCGGCGATGATGTGCGCGCGCCCGGCCAGGGACCCAGGTCGACCGAGCACCAACCGCTCCGACCGGGTCATGTCCGGGCGCCACCTCATCTTGTAGTCCTCGTCCCCACGGAGCATCGAGTAGGTGACCGCGCCGCGGTCGGCAGCCAGGGTGACGTCGTGCGAGACCAGCAGGCACGAGGTGTCCAGGAGCTGCCGCAGCCGCGGGCTGATCCCCGCCAAGTAGTAGGCGAGCGCGTCTTGGGTGATCAGGTCGATCTGGGACAGCAGCACGTCCCCGTCCACGCTGAACTCCGTCAGGACCGCGACGTCGTCGGCGACCAGCCGACGCAGTGCGTCGACCAGGAACGCCCGGAAGGTGTCGGTCAGGTGCGCCGGGACGACACCACGACCGGCCCACTGCGCCTCGTGCAAGGTCAGGAAGGAGGCGACGGCCGGGAGGACGTCCTCGGCCGGCACACGTCGCTCGGCGACCCCCGCAGCAGCAACCTTCCGCAGCTTGCGCCGGAGCGTGTTGGCGGTGCGCCCAGGCGCCCGGGCCAGCAGTGCCTCGACCGGCTGCGCGGATGCCACGGGCAGCGTCAGGAACGTCGAGGCCGTCCATCGCTGGACCGCTCCGGGCCACGACCGGGCCCATTCCTGCGCGGCCGCGCCGGGGAGCACCTCGGGCAGGTCGATGCTGCACCAGCCCGGACGCCGGCGAAGCGCTCCGGTCACCGAGTCCCACGCGGAGAAGCCCGGCTCGACGAGCAGGTCGGTGATGTCGGTGACCACCCCGCCCAACGGTGACAGGACGGCCCACGGCCCTCGCCGGTCGAGGTGCAAGGGGACCGCTGCCACCAGGTCGTCCCCGCGGGTGGCGACGGCCACGCGCAGGTCACCGTCGTCGACGTGGTGCCGCGCCCATGCAGCGACCCATCCGTGGTGCTGGAAGGCAGATGCGCCCGGAGTCCGGTGCCACAGGGCGTCCCACGCCGGGGCGAGGGCGTCGAGCTCGTCCTGCCTGGTGAGGACGGTGACCGTGGGGTCCGCGAGAGGCATCGTTGGATACTCCCGCACCGCGGTGGTGCCACCGGCGGAGGACCCGGTACTCCACCCCAGCGGATGAGGGAACCGCCGTCGGGGCCGCTGGTGACCGACGGCCGACCTACCCTCGATCCTGGTCCGTCGCCGACCCGGGCGGGACCGGCAGGGAGGTGTCGTGCTGTCCGTCGCCGTGCTGCTCGCTCCTGCGGCCCTCGTCGTCGGTGCGGCTGCGGTGCGTGCCGGGCTACAGGCTCCGGTGCTCTTCCTGGTGGCACTCGTGGTGCTGCTACCGTTCGGCGACCAAAGCATCGCTTCGCAGTCGTTGGTCCACCTGGTGTCCGTCGCCGCGACGGTGGGCGTCGTCGTCGCGCTCGCCCTCCGACGAGAGCTGGGCCGGCGCGGGAGTTGGTTGATCCTCGCCCTGAGCGTGTTCGTGGGTTCGGCGTTCCTGTCCACCACCATGTCGGTGGCTCCTGCACGTTCGCTGGTCGTGGCGACCACCTACCTCTTCGGGCTCGGTGTGGCCTGGGCGCTGAGCCGCACGTGCACGACCTGGGAAGCCCTCAGGTTCGTCGCCACGACGCTGGCCCTCGTGGGCGGGGCCGTCGGGTTCATCGCCGTGGCCGACCTCGGCCAGCTCCGCGGAGCCTTGGGCGGGAACGTCGTCGAGGGTCGCGCGACATCGGTCTTCACCCAACCGAACGAGCTCGGCGCGTTCTGTGCCGCCACCTTGCTGATCGCCGTCGGCTGCTCGGTGGCCCATCGCCGGACTGCGTGGATCTGGGCGTGCCGCGCAGCCGCGGTCGGCGCCACCGTCGGGCTGGCCCTGAGCTTCTCCCGTGGGGCGTGGATCGGGGCCGCCGCGGGGGTTGCCGTGCTCGTCGTCCTGCTGCCCGGTCTGCGGCGCCCGGTGCTGCGAGCTGCCACCGCCGGGCTGGTGTTGCTGGCCACGGGAGCGACCGTGGCTGGCAACACCCCCGTCCTCCAGCTCCTCCTGAAGCGCCTGGACTCGTTGACGGCACCCAGCAACCCCTACGACGAACGCCCCGCCATCTGGTCCGAGGCGATCCACCAGATCGGCCAGTCCCCCCTGCTGGGTACCGGGCCCGGCGCGTTCGCGGAGAAGTCGGTCGCCGACCAGTCCGTCCTGCGCAGCGACCCGGCGGCCCATGCCCACTCCCTGTTCCTGGCGGTGACCAGCGAACAAGGAGCATTCGGGCTCCTCGCGCTGGTGCTCGTCATCGGGTTGGTCGTCGCCGTCGCCCGCCGGGTGCGAGCCGTCAGCGGAGTCGACCTGGGGGCCAGGCCAGGGCACGCCGCGCTGACCGCCGGACTCATCGGTGCGCTGGCTTCAGTGCTGGGACAAGGCCTGACCGACCAGCCCGCCGGGAACCCGATCGTCGGCACCGGCCTGTGGGTCGTGCTGGGTCTCACCGCCGCAGCCGGGTCCCTGCTCTCGTCACCACAGGACGATCGCATCCGGTGGGACGGCGGTCACCCGTTGGAGGTATCGAGCAAGGTCTCGGACGGCGGTCCCGCCGTCCGCACTGCAATGCTCGACACCGGACCGCCCGCCGTCGACCCCAGGAGCAACCCGTGACCGGCCCTGACCCGTTCGGCCCTCCGGCCTCGCCGCGGTCGTTCGCGGGTGCCGCCCGACGACACTGGGTGTGGGGGGTGTCGGTGCTCCTGGTGGTGCTGCTGGCAGGTGGCGCCTACTCGCTGTTCTCGCCGCAGAACTGGGCCAGCGACGCGGTCGTCTCGTTCACCCCCCGCGCGGAGGCTGCGATCGCACCCGACACCGTCGCGCTCGTCGCCCAGCGGTACGCCGTGGTGGTCGCCAGCGATGCCTCCGCCGACGCCATCGCCAGGGACATCTCCGGCGACCTGGACAGCGATGCGCTCGCGGGCAACATCACCGCCACCCTCGAGGCGGGGACCGGCAACCTCCGCATCCAGGTCACCCTGCCCAACCGCGACCAAGCCGTCCGGGCCGCGAACAGCGCCGCAGCGTTCCTGGTCGACCAGGCCGCGGACGACGACCTGATCACCGCAGACTTGTCCTCGGCAGCCACCGACCGGGCAGCGGAGCTAACTCCGCCCCGGTTGATCCAGATCGCCGCCACGGTCGTCGCGGCGATCGTGCTCTCCCTCGCAGCGGTGGCTATCGCGGACCGAGTGCGCTCACCCCGCGCGGGGCGGGCTCCGGCCCGAGCACGCGCCGAGGAACCCGCCTCCGCGCCGCCGGCACCCGCGCGGCCATCGGGTGACACCCCGGACGAGTCCGTCGTCCCCGACTCACCGGCTCAGGAGGACGACCCCGCCGACCGGGATGCGTGGTCTCCCCTCGTCGGGGACGACGGTCGACCACCCCGTCGTCCTCTGGGTGCCGGAGCCGTGGTCCAGGCGGCCCCGTCCGCCCGTACGGGCGAACGCCGCTGGGTGCCCCCGGTCGGCAGGACCCGACGCAGCTGACGGTCGCCGACCGATCCATCAGGCCCGGCAGTCGCCCGACCACGTCGCGGCAGCTGTGGCGACCGGCTTGGGGTTGCCGTCCCGCTCGAGCAGGCCGTAGTTGTCCAGCCGCGGGTCCCCTGTGGCGCGGTCGCGCTCGTTGTACCAGTAGGCCCGCTCGACGTAGGGGAACCGCCGCTCGAGCTCCTGCAGGGTGCTGATGAGGTACTGGGCTTGCTGGTCGCGGGTGACGCCGCGGTCGAGGGGCTCGGCACCCGGCCGGGTCGCGAACGAGCTCCAGCCGAACTCCGTGAACCAGATCGGCACG
Organism: Klenkia sesuvii; assembly: GCF_037083825.1. NCBI lineage: Bacteria > Bacillati > Actinomycetota > Actinomycetes > Geodermatophilales > Geodermatophilaceae > Klenkia > Klenkia sesuvii. The sequence goes on along the minus strand of NZ_JBAPLU010000018.1, from coordinate 23,964 downwards.
GCTCCGTCGCCGTTCGCGGCCATGACCTCGTGGACCCGCCCGACGGCAGTCAGGCGGTAGGGCGTGCCGTCGTCCGGGGAGGTGGGTGGCTCATCGCCCACCGCCTGGTAACCGTGGGTGGCCATGACGTCGAAGGACCCCCGTACGCCGGCCCGGTAGGCCGCCTCGATCCAGTCGGCGTCCTGGTACTGGGTGCCGCCGAAGACGACCCGTACCGCGGAGTTGCCTTCGTGGAACGCCGGGTACGCGGCCTGGAGCAGGGCCGTGTAGGCCACCGGGTCGGCCCCGACGAGGAAGTCCTCGCTGTTCGGCTCGTTCCACACCTGCCAGGCGGTGACCTGTCGCCACCGGTCGGCTGCCCAGCGCGCGAAGCCGGTGATGCTGGCCGGGTCGTCGGGGAGAGCGCGCTGACCGCGGCCGTCGTTGGCCCAGGCTGGTGTCAACCACACCATCACCACGGGCTCCAGCCCCGCGGCGTCGATCTGGTCGAGGACGTCGTCCAGCCGGGCGGTCTCGGTACGGTCGAAGCTTCCCTGGGCAGGCTCCAGTGCCGCCCAGGAGACGTCCAGGCGTACCGACCGCACTCCGCTGGCCGCCAGCTCTTCCAGCACCTGCTCCCGGGTGGCGTCGTCGTAGTCGGACCACAGCCCGTGGAACTGCGCGCCTAGCACCGGGGCGGTGCATGGTCCTCCCTGCGCCGCCGGCGTGCCGGCCGAGGAGGCGCACCCGGCCACGAGGGACGCGAGGAGCAGCACCGACAGCAGCATCGTGCCCGCAGTGGTGCCACCGCGCGCTGCGCGGCCCGCCCGGCCACCCCTGGCCCCCATGCCGATCCCCCGTTCGTCGAGCGCTCCCGGCTCGACGATACGAGTGGTGTTCACCCTTCGGGGCGGGGCCGCGGCCACGAGGGTGGCAGCGCGGATCGTCGTCACCTAGCGTCATGCCGACTGGTCGGACCACGCCGCCCCCGCGGGCCGGCCCGCGGAGGTCGTCGACCATCTGACGAGAGGTGGGCGGATGCAGATCGACGACGAGGTCACCGCCGCACCCCCGGTCACCTCCCGCTCACGGCGCACAGCGGTGAACGCCGCGGTGAACTTCGCCGCCGAGGTGCTCGGCAAGGGCGCCACCTTCATCTGGATGGTCGTCGCCACCAGGGTCCTGGCTCAGGAGGACTTCGGCGCGCTGTCCTACGCGCTGGCTCTCGGCGTGCTGGTCTCGGCTCTGCCCGGGTGGGGATTCGACTTCGCGATCGTCACCCGGGGCAGCCGGAACCACCGGGCACTGGAGCGCACCTACACCGAGACACTGGTCTGGCAGGTGGGTGCCGCACTGGTGGTCTACGGCGCCGCCATCGGCGTCGAGTTCTCCATCCGCGGCGCCACCTCGACGGCGGTGGCCTTCGCCCTGGTGCTGGTGTCCACCGCCGTCGACCTCTTCTCGCACACCATGCGCGAAGCCGCCGTGGCCCGGCAGCGGCAGGCGGGGATGGCCGGCGCACTGGTGGTCCAGCGCAGCGTCACCGCCGCGGCCGTGGTGGGCACCCTGCTCAGCGGTGGTGGGTTGCTGCTGGCCGCGGTGGCGATCCTCACCGGGTCGCTCGTCGGCCTGACCATGCACTTCCTGGCGCTGCGCAGGGTCGGGGTACGGGCGCGGCCATCGTCGGTCAGCACGGCCGGCCTGACCGAGCTATGGCGGGCCACGCTGACGACCGGTGTGACAGGCCTGGTGCTGGTGGCCCTCTTCCGCATCGACTCGGTCCTGCTGCAGCTGTTCCTCGGCGAACGCGCCGTCGCTGCCTATGCGGTGTCCTACCGGCTCGTCGAGACCGTGCTCTTCGTGGCCTGGGTGCTCAAGGACGCCGTCTTCCCGGTCATGAGCGCCGACGACGACGCGACGACGACCCGCCGAGGACTGCAGCTGTCCAGTGCCGCCGCCGCCGCCGTCTACCTGCCCTTCGCCGCGGGAGCGGCCGTCCTCGCCCCCCAGGTCATCGGGTTGCTCTACGGCGAGCGCTACATCGACCAGTCGGCCACGATCCTGGTCCTGCTGGCCCCGGCGCCCATGCTCTTCGCGCTGGCCTACTTCCTCATGGCTGCGCTCGCTGCCCGGAGGCTCACGTCGTCCATGCTCATCTCGGCAGGGACCGCCCTCGTGGTGAACGTGGTGCTGAACCTCCTGCTGATCCCGTCCCTGGGGGGCGAAGGCGCCGCTGCCACGACCACGGTGTCCTACCTGGTCGAGGTCCTGGTCGCGTGGATGCTGCTCCGGCGCAGAATCGGGGCCGTCCACCTCGTCCGCGCGATCTGGGTGGCCGCGAGCGCCTCGGCAGTCATGGTCGTCGCCCTGGTCGTCGTCCGTCTCCCGGTGCTCCCCGAGATCGTGCTCGGCGCCGTGGTGTACGCGCTCGCCTACGCCGTGGTCGCCAGGCGGTGGGCGTCCGAACAGCTGGACCTGATCGCCACCCTGATCCGGAGGAAGATGTGACGCGCCCACGGGGTCCGCTGGTGCTGATGTACCACGGGTTCACCGCCGCCGACGAACCACTGGACCTCGACCAGGATCCGCACGAGCTGCTCCTGCCGTTGCGTCGTCTACGGGAGCAGATCGCCGAGCTGAAGCGCCGCGACTACCGCTTCCTGACGGAGGAGGAGTACCTGCTCGAGCGCCGTGCCCCCACGGCGGGGCGGTCGGTGCTCATCACCATCGACGACGGCATGCGGTCGGTCCTCGACATCGGCGCTCCCGTGCTGGAGGAGGAGGGGGTCCCCTCCGTGCTCTACGTCTCGGCCGGGCTGTCACTGGGCGACGCCGCCCCGCCGGTCGACGAGACCCACAAGCCCGACGGGGCACTGCTGACCGCGGACGAGTTGGCCCACTTGCCGGCACGGGGAATGGCCCTGGGCTCGCACGGGTGGGACCACAGCACGGTGGTCGGCAGCGACGACGAGAGCCTGCGGGCGCACACCGCCGGTTCCCGCGAACTCCTCGCCCAGCTAATCGGTTCCCCACCCCGCACGTTCGCCTACCCCTATGGCCGGTGGGACGACCGGTCCGCACGGGCGGTGGCCGCAGCCGGGTACGAACTCGCCTTCTCGCTGCAGGACGGTCGCGACGACTTCAGCGTGGACCGCGTCGACGTCAAGCCGGGGGACTCCCTGACCGCCTTCCGCATCAAGCTCGCCCCGTTCTTCCGGACTGCCTGGCGGGCGACACGGCGCGTGCCGGCGCTGTCCCGGGCCGCCAGGACGGTCACCTGGCGGCTCCGGTGAGCAGTCGTCCGGCCCGCAGCATCATCCACGTGGCCGAACCCATCACCGGGGGTGTTCCGCGCTACGTGGCGGCCCTGGCGAACCACCAAGCCGAGGGCGGGTGGGAGGTGACCGTCGCCGCACCGCCCGATTCCGAGGTCGCCCACCTGCTCCACCCGGCCGTCCGCGTCGCGGCCTGGCAGGCCGGCCCTGCTCCGTCTGCGCGGTTGCCCCTCGAGGTGCACTCGCTGCGGCGCCTGATCGCCGGGGTCGCCCCCGATGTCGTGCACCTGCACGGGGCCAAGGCAGGTCTCGCCGGCCGGTGGGTGGTCCGGGGGAACACCCCGACCGTCCACCAGCCGCACTCGGCGCCGTGGAACGGCCGGGGCCCCACGATGGCCCGCCTCGTCCGCAGCTGGGAGCGGTTCGCCCTGCGCTGGACCGATCGGGTGCTGTTCGTCGCCGCCGAGGAGGCCCGGTCTGCGGACGCGGCGAGCGTGCGAGGACCAGCCGTCGTCGTCGACAACGGTGTGGACCTCAACCACCACCGCGCCGCGGACACCGCCGACCGCGTCGCCGCTCGCCTCCGACTCGGGCTCCCGGGCGGCCCCATGGTCGTCTGCGTCGGGCGCCTGCACCGGCAGAAGGGTCAGCACGACCTCCTCGACGCCTGGCCCGCGGTGCGCCGGGCCGTACCCGCCGCCCGCCTGGTGCTGGTCGGTGACGGCCCCGACGGCCCGGGGCTGTCGGCGCGGGCCGTACCGGGAGTCGAGCTCCGCGGCGCCAGCGACGACGTCGCCACCTGGCTGCGGGCCGCCGACGTGGTCGTGCTGCCGTCCCGGTGGGAAGGCCTGTCGCTGACCTCCCTGGAGGCGATGGCCACGGCCCGCCCAGTGGTCATCACCGACGTCGACGGGAGCTCGGCGGTCGGCAGATCCGGCGGGGGGGCGGTGGTGCCCCGCGGGGACGGTCCAGCACTGGCCGCGGCCGTGACCACCCGGCTGCTCGACCCCGGGAGGTGCGAGGCCGAGGGCTGGGCCGGGCGGCAGTGGGTGGAGCAGCACCACGACCGGAGAGCCCAGCTCGCCGCGGCGACCGCCGTCGACGAGGCCGCTGCCCTCGCCGCGGCGTCCGGCGGGCAGCGCATCGAGGTGGTGGCCGCCCACGGGGTCCTGGGCGGCAGTGAGAACTGGCTGCTGGCGATGCTCGACGAGCTCCCCGGACGGCAGGTCGCCGCCACGGTCCTGCAGGCCGGCCCGTTCGCCGACGCCCTGCGCTCGCGTCGAGTGCCCACGACCGTGCGGCCGGTGGGTCCGTCCCCGTTGGCCGTGCTCGCTGCGGTCCCCGGCCTGGCCCGGCGGTGGCGGCGCCGGCCGCCGGCGGTCGTCCTGGGCAACGGGGTGAAGGCGCAGCTGTTGGCCGCACCCGCTGCGCGCATGGCCGGGGTACCCAGCGTGTGGGTCAAGCACGACCACTCCTACGACCGCGTGCTGGCATACGCACTGGGCCGGTTGTCCACGGCCGTCGTGGGCACCGACGCTGCCGTCCTGGAGCCGGTGGGCAGGCCCGACGGGGTCGTCGTCGTGCCGCCACGACCGGCGTCCCGACCAGCTGGGCGTGCCGCAGCACGGAACCAGCTGCGCGACCACGGAAGGACTCCGCCGGATGACCAGTTGTGGCTCGGCATGGCCACCCGGCTGGTGCCCTACAAGGGTGTCGAGGACGCCGTCCGGGCACTCTGCCTGGACGACGCGGACGGCTGGCACCTGGTCGTCCTCGGTGAGGACGACCCGAGCACCCCGGGCGAGGGTGCGCGGTTGAGTCAAATGGCCTCGGACCTCGGCGTGGCGGATCGGGTGCACCTGCTCGGCAGCGTCCCCTCGGCACCGACCCTCATGGCCGCGTTCGACGCCTCCGCCATGCTCACCCGGCCGGCGGGACGGCGCAGCCCGGGGAAGGAGGGGTTCGGGGGCGCGGCGATGGAGTCGATGGTGGCCGGTACCCCGGTCGTGACCGTCACCGGCAGTCCGGCCGCGGGCCGCGCGGGGGACGAGGCGGGCCGTGTCGTGTTGCCGGCGGACCCGCAGGACCTCGCCCGCGCACTGGGTCAGCTCTCCGACCCCCAGCTCCGTGGCCGCCTCGCAGCCGAGGCGCGGCGGCGGAGCGCTGACCACCCCGACGCAGCCACCTGTGCCCAGGAGCTGGACGGGGTGCTGCGATCTGCAGCCCGGAGCCACCCAGCAGCTGGCCCCCCGGGTGCCGGCAGGCTCCGGGTCCGCCTGGTCCCGCGCTCGGCCGTCGACGACGACCTCGTCCAGCGGTGGGCGGAGCTGGCCGGGCGCGCCGCGGTGGCCAACCCCTTCCTGCGTCCGGAGCTGGCGCTGGCCGCGCTGGACCACCTGCCCGACACCAAGGACGTGCGGCTGCTGCTCGTCGAGGACACCGACGGCCGCGCGCTGCGGCTGCTGACGATGGTGCAGGTGGCTCGGCACTGGCGCCGCGTGCCCGTGCGGGTGGTGCGCACCTGGCTGCACGCGAACATGTTCCTCGGGACGCCGTTGGTCGACCGGGTCGGTGACCCGCAGGTCTGGCGGGCGGTGCTCACCCATCTGCGTGAGCAGCGGGTCGCCCCGTGGTTGGTGCTCGAGGACTGCGACCCGGAGGTCCTCGACGACGTCGAGGCCGCCGTCGTCCTCGCGGGGGGCGGCCCGGCCCGGCGGGCACGACAGGTCGACCGCGCCTGGACGGTCCGTCGTCCTGACGGGACCGTCCCCGTTCCGCTGAGCGGACGCCGACGCAAGGAACTGCGGCGGGTGCGTCGTCGCCTGGGCGAGGCCGTGGCCGGGCTGGCGGTCGCCGACCTGGTCTCCCTCTCGGAAGGCAATTCGGCCGACGACCGGGTGGGTGCAGCACCCGCCGTGGACACCTTCCTCGACCTGGAGGCATCCGGCTGGAAGGGCCGCACCGGTGGCGCGCTGCAGCGGCAACAGGGCCACGCCGAGTTCTTCCGAGCCGGCTGTCTGGCCATGGCCGAGGCGGGGGACCTGCAGATCCTGGCTCTGCGGGGTGGCGAGGGCCGCCCGGTGGCGATGGCGTGCAACCTGCGGTCCGGCGACGGCCTCTTCCATTTCAAGATCGCGCACGACGAAGCGCTCGCGGAGTTCTCCCCCGGTCTCCTGCTGCAGCTCGACCAGGTCGATGCCTTCGCCTCGTCGGGCGCCCGGTACGTCGACTCCTGCGCGGTTGAGGACCACGCCATGGCCAACCGGATGCACCCTGACCGGCGCCGGCTGGCCTCACTGCTCGTAGCGCTGGACGGCGGCCCCGGGCGATGGGCGGTCAACCACGCGCACGACGTGCACCGGGCGTTGGAGCAGCTCAAACGGGTGAAGAAGGCATTGACGACCCACCGCCACCGGTAAGACCCTGACCACGACACGAGAGGAACACCGATGACCTTGCTCGACCTGGACCCCACCTCCAAGGACGCCCTCCGGACCGCCGGGCGCACGGGTGAACCGATGGAGGTCAGCCATCAGCTGAGGTCGCACGACCTGCTGACCCTGCCGGCCCTGGCTGACCTGGCGGCTGCCCTCCCGGAGTCGTCGGTCGAGCACAACGTGGGTGCCCTCCCCCACGTCCTGGCCGGCGGCAACGCCCCCAAGCTGGACCTGTCGGTGCACGACCTGGTCACCGGCATCGAGGACAACGGTGCCTGGGTCGTCCTGAAGAACGTCGAGCAAGATGTCCGGTATTCGCGGCTGCTGGACTCCTGCCTCGACGAGATCGAGGAGCTGGTCTCCGGACCTGGTCAGGCCTTCGGCCGAGAGGGGTTCATCTTCCTCTCCGCTCCCAACTCGGTGACCCCCACGCACATCGACCACGAGCACAACGTGCTGCTGCAGGTCTACGGCACCAAGATCATGGTCACCGGCCGGTGGGAGAGCCCGCAGGCGCGGCAGAGCGAGGCCGAACGTCTGCTGTCCGGGGGCCACCGCAACCTCGCCAGTCCGGCTGTCGACGAGACCCCCCACCACCTCGACCCGGGGATGGGCATCTACGTGCCGCCCTACACCCCGCACACCGTGCTCAACGGCCCCGGGCTGTCGATCTCGCTGTCGGTCACCTGGCGCACCCGCGCCCTGAAGGACGAGGCCGACCTCCACGAGCTCAATGCGCGGCTGCGCAAGGCCGGCTTGTCCCCGCAGGCGCCGGGCGCTCGCAACGGTCGCGACCGCCTCAAGCTGGGCGCCCTGTCCGGCTACAGCAAGCTGAAGGCGGTGGGCGCGGCCGTCCGGTCGCGCTGATCGCTCGGGGCCGCGGGGTGGGACCCGGGCCCCGGCCCGTTCGCGTGCCGGCTCCACGCACCCTTGCCTCATCCGTGTGGGTGACCGGTGCGGTCGGCACGGCTCGCAGGCTCCCGGCGCGGCCTATGGTCCGTCCGACGGCCAGACAGGGGAGCCATGCACGACGACCAGCTCGACCGCTCGGCCCGCCCCACCGTCACGGTGCGCCGGCGGCGCAGGAGCCCCGTGCGCCGTGCGCTGATCGCGCTCGGCGCGCTGGCGGCAGTGCTGGCGGTGGCCTTGGCGGGGACCGCCTGGTTCCTGGTTGATCGCTACACCGGGAGCATCGCGTCGGCTGGTGACGTGTTCGACGCGCTCGACGACGGTGACCGGCCGGCCCCGGCGAGCCCTGTCGCGCCGGTGCCCAGCGACCCGGTCACGTTCCTGCTCGTGGGGTCGGACACCCGGGAACTGGTGACCGGCACCGAGCTCCCCGATGCCCGCTCCGACGCGATCATGGTTGCGCGGTTGTCCGGGGACCGGCAGCACGTGCAGGTCATCTCCATCCCCCGGGACTCCTGGGTCGACATCCCCGGGTACGGGATGAACAAGATCAATGCAGCGTATTCGTACGGCGGACCGGCCCTGCTGATCCAGACTGTCGAGCAGGTCACCGGGGTGCGCATCGACCACTACGCGGCGATCAGCTTCGAGGGCCTCATCTCGATGACGGACGCCCTCGGCGGCGTGGACGTCGACGTGCCGACCACCACGTCGTGGGGCCCGTACACCTTCACCGCCGGGCCGAACCACCTCGACGGGGACGCGGCCCGCTGGTACGTCGGACAGCGCTACGACCTGCCCGGTGGCGACTTCGACCGGGTCAGGCGGCAGCAGAACTACCTGCGGGCGATGTTCGGCAAGCTCTTCGCGGCCGGTACCTTCAGCGACCTGTCGCAGGTCGACTCCGTCCTGACCACGATCAGCAGCTCCATCGCCGTCGACGACTCCCTGGACACCGGGACCCTGCTCTCGCTGGCCCTCTCCGCCCGGAACATCACCCCGGACGGCATCGACTTCTTCACCGCGCCGGTACTGGGCACCGGGACCGAGGGCGCGGCCAGCGTGGTCTACCTCGACGACGTCACGGGCGCCCGCATGTGGGGCTACCTGCAGACCGACTCGCTGGGCCAGAACGCCGCCGAGTTCGCCGACGAGGCCCTGGGCGACGTCGTCAACTGATCAGCCGGCGCGTCGCCCCAGGGCGCGGTAGGACCAGCCGGCGGCGACCCACGCATCGCGGTCGAGGGCCTGCCGGCCGTCGAGCACGGCCTTGCGCGCGACGACGTCCCCGAAGGCGACCGGGTCCAGCTCGCGGAACTGCTTCCACTCCGTCAGCACCAGGACGGCGTCGGCGCGGTGCGCGGCCTCCTCCGCGGTGTCCACGACGTCCAGCTGCGGCCAGGACCGGCGGATGTTGTCCCCCGCCGCCGGGTCGGTGACCCGCACGGTGGCGCCCTGCAGCTGCAGCTGGGCGGCGACGTTGAGCGCCGGGGAGTCGCGGATGTCGTCGGAGTCGGGCTTGAACGCCGCCCCCAGCACGGCGATCCGCTTGCCCAGCAGGGAGCCGTCGCAGACCTCGCGGGCCAGCTCGACCATGCGGATGCGGCGCCGCATGTTGATGTTGTCGACCTCGCGCAGGAACGTCAGCGCCTGGTCGGCACCCAGCTCCCCGGCCCGGGCCATGAACGCCCGGATGTCCTTAGGCAGGCAACCCCCACCGAACCCGAGACCGGCGTTGAGGAACTTGCGCCCGATGCGGTCGTCGTAGCCGATCGCGTCGGCCAGCTGCTTCACGTCGGCGCCGGTGGCCTCGCACAGCTCGGCCATCGCGTTGATGAAGGAGATCTTGGTGGCCAGGAACGAGTTCGCCGCCGTCTTCACCATCTCGGCGGTGGCGTAGTCGGTCACCACCTGCGGGGTGCCGTCGGCCACGATCGAGGCGTACACCTCGTCCAGCAGCGCCCGGGCGGTCTCCCCGTCCGCGCCCGCGGGCAGGCCGTAGACCAGCCGGTCGGGGTGCAGCGTGTCCTGCACCGCGAAGCCCTCGCGCAGGAACTCCGGGTTCCACGCCAGCAGCGCCCCGGGCACCTTCCCGGTCACCAGCTCGGCCAGCCGCGCCGCCGTCCCCACCGGGACGGTGGACTTGCCGACCACCAGCTCACCCGGCGCCAGCACCTCCAGCAGCGACTCCGTCGCCGACTCCACGTACCGCAGGTCGGCGGCGTACTCCCCGCGCTTCTGCGGCGTCCCCACGCACACGAAGTGCACCTGCGACCCGGCCGCGTCGGCCATCGTCGCGGAGAACCGCAACCGGCCCGACGCCAGCGAGTCGGTCAGCAGCTCGTCGAAGCCGGGTTCGTGGAAGGGGGTGCGCCCCGAGGCCAGCAGCTCGGCCTTGGCGACGTCGACCTCGATGCCGACCACGTCGTGCCCCAGCTGGGCCATGGACGCGGCGTGCACCGCACCCAGGTAGCCGCACCCGATCACCGAGATCTTCATGGAACCCCCGCCGCCGACGAACCGGACGGGGGTGATCCTGTCAGGCGGCGGCGCGCGCCCGGGGGGTCGGGACCGCACGGACCAGCAACCCGGCCGTGAGAGCGGACACAGCGGTGCGCCCGTGCGCGGGGAACGCCGCGCAGGCGCCGGCCGGCGGCGCGAGCAGGGCCGGGATGAGGGTGACGGCGGTGGTGTCCATGGTGGTGGTGTAGTCGGCAGCGGCGACCGGGAAGTGGAGTCGAGTCATCCCTCCGGGGTCATCGAGGCAACCTCTGCGACCACGGTGCGAACCAGTGCTGCTGGCCGGCGGTGAGCCCGACCCGCCAGGCCTCGCCGTCGTCGGTGCGCCGTCCGTCGCCGTGCAGGAGCGGCCGGCCGCGGGCGGCCTGCACGCCGAAGGCGGCCGTGGCGAGTGCGGTGGCGACGCCCCGGCGGCGGTGCTGCGGGGCGACGTAGATCTGGTGCACCAGCCCGGTGGCGGTCCACCACCGGACGGCGGCCACCTGCTGCTCGCCGCGCACGCCGCCGGCCCGGGCGTCGGTCGCGGTCAGCACGGCGCCGTGCGGGTACCGGGCGTCGGAGAACGCGAGGAGGGTCTCCGCGTCGGGCTCGGCCACCTCGACGAACCACAGCAGGGGGACGCCGGGGACGTTGACCAGCACCTCGTGCACCCGGCCGCCGTCCTCGTCGTGGGTCACCGAGAGCGTCCAGGACGGCGGGCGGCGCCCGTCGGGCTGGTCGACGACGCTGCCGAAGGGGTACTGGTCGGTGTCGACGCCGGTCAGCGTGGCCCGGGCCGGTGCGCCCGGGGCCACCGGGTGGCGGTACCGGGCCCACCAGCCGCGGGGCTCAGACCCGCTGGTGGGCACGGCGCCGCGCGAGGGTGCCCATGGCCAGCGCACCGCCGCCGAGGGCGACCAGGCCGGTGCCGACCAGCAGCATCGGGACCACCGGCGAGCCGGTGGCGGCCAGTGCGGCACCGGTGGTTGCCGGGGAGGCCGCCGACGGCGTGGCCGGGGCGGCGGGCGCCGGTGAGTCGGACGGCGGGCCCGACGGCGCGGCGCCGGCGACGTCCGGCGTGGTGGTGGGGGGCGCGCTGCCGGCGGCCAGCGGGTTGGTCACCGTGCGCGCGACGCCCGCCGGGGTCCGCGCGGCGGCCTCCTGGGGGGTGGTGACCACGCCGAAGGCGCCGGCCGGGTCGGGGGTGTAGCCGGCCGGCATGGTGGTGGGGGTGAGCAGGTAGCCCTCGGCCGGCAGGAAGAACCCGGTGAAGGTGATGCGGCCCGCGGCGTCGCTGACCCCGGAGCCGAGGGCGACGTCGTCCCCGCGCGCGAAGCCCAGCGGCACGACCGCCTCGGGGTCGGTGCTCGTCGCGTCGTCGGTGGCGGGCGCCGAGGAGCTGGGCGAGCTTTCGTCGGCGGGGGTGGTCGTCGGGGTCGACGTCTCGGGCGTGCTGGTCTCGGGCGCGGTGGTCTCGGGCGCGGTGGTCTCGGGCGCGGTGGTCTCGGGTGCCGGCGGGGCGGCCGGTGCGCACTCGGCCGGCACCTCGCCGCCGGAGGTGACCTCGGGGGCGCGGACGTCGTCGTGCGGGTAGTCGGGCCCGCTGAGCTCGAAGCCCGCGCAGGCGACCGGCGCGCCGGTGGCGGAGTCGGTGACGGTGGTGACCAGGGAGGTGCGGAACAGCGAGTCGACGCCGACCGGCACGGTCGTCCCGCCCCAGGGGCCGCAGCCCGGGGAGGTGCAGACCGTGAAGGTGGCCGATCCCGGGTTGCGGGCCAGCCCCGCCGAGGCCGACACCTGTGTGAGCACGTAGTCACCCGCCGGCAGGAAGGCGTTGGACTGCACAGCGGTGGCGAACCGGGGGTACCCGCCGCTGGTGGAGCGGAACGAGCAGGCGCCCTGCGTGCCGGTGGTGCACTCGTAGAGCACGCCGGTGCTCGGGGTGGGGGTGGCCCGGAAGACGGCGCCGGAGAGGTCGAGGTCGCGGGGCACCGGGCCGTGGGCGCCCACCTGGACCTCGAAGTCCTTGCCCGTGCCGAACCCGCCGCTCAGCGGTGCGGCGTACTCGTGGCCGTCGGCGGCGGCGGGCACGGCCTGGAGCGGGGCCGGGGCCGGTGACAGCTCCTCGGGTGTCCCGGCGGCGGGGTCGACGGTGGGGTCCTCCATCGCCAGCGCGGCCGGGGCGGCGACGCCGCCGGCGACGAGCAGGCCGAGGCCGAGGGCGGAGCCGCGGAGCACGCGGCGGGTGGTGCGGGGACGCGACAGCGCCACAGGGGTTCTCCTTCGCACGCCGCCGGCTTCTTCGGCGGGGTCGTGCGTCCCATCGGCGGGCAGCAACCGGAACGGCACCGTCCCGGGCGGCCTTCCTCGTTCCGGAGCACCACGGGCCCCACGGGTGGCGTCAGTAGGCGCCCGAGCCGCGGAGGACGGCGCCGAGGGTCTTCCACAGGATCATGAAGTCGAAGGTCAGCGACCAGTTCTCCACGTACCGGACGTCGATGCGCACCGAGTCGTCCCACGACAGGTCCGACCGACCCGAGATCTGCCAGAGTCCCGTGATCCCCGGCTTCACCAGGAACCGCCGGTGCATGTCGAACCCGTACCGCTCCACCTCGGTGGGCAGCGGCGGCCGCGGGCCGACCAGCGACATGTCCCCCCGCACCACGTTCAGCAACTGGGGCAGCTCGTCGAGGGAGTAGCGGCGCAGCACCTTGCCGATGCGGGTCACGCGGGGGTCGGTGCGCTGCTTGAACAGGACGCCGTTGCCGTCGTTGTCCCCGGCGAGGTGGTCGGCCATCCGGTCGGCGCCGGCGACCATGGAGCGGAACTTCAGCATGGAGAAGGTCTGGCCGTCCCGGCCGACGCGCTCCTGCCGGAAGAAGACCCCGCCGCGGCTGGTGAGCCCGACGGCGGCGGCGAGGGTGAGCAGCACCGGCAGCATGAGCAGCAGCGCCAGCGCCGACGCCGTGCGGTCGGTGGTCTCCTTGGCCAGCCGGCGGATGCCGCGCAGCTCGGGTTTCTCCATGTGCAGCAGCGGCAACCCGCACACCGGCCGGATCCGCACCCGCGGCCCCACGATCTCGGTCACCGCCGGCGCCAGCAACAGCTCCGCCCGGGTCTTCTCCAGCTCCCAGCCCAACCGGCGTAACCGCGACCCGTCCAGCTCGGGGCAGGGCAGCACGGCGATGGTGTCCACCTCGAACCGGCGGACGACGGCGGCGACGTCGTCGAGCCCGCCGAGCACGGGCACCCCGGCGAACAGGCTCTGCGGCGGGAGGTCGTGGCCGCCGGGCAGCAGGCACCCGACCACGGCGTAGCCGTGGTACCTCTCCCGCTCGATCTGCTCCTTCAGGGCGGCCACGCCGTTGCGGTGCCCGACGAGCACGGCGGTCTGCAGGTGCAGCCCGCGTCCGCGGGCGCGGTGCAGCCGCGCCCGCAGCAGGTAGCGCACGAGCAGGGTGGAGACGGTGGCCAGCGGCAGGGCGACGACGACGAACCCGCGAGCCAGGTCGAGCTTGAACGCCCACGACACGGTGCCGACGGCGGCGAGCATGAGGGTGGCGGCGAAGAACACCCGGCGGAACTCCTCGGCACCCAGCCACAGGAAGCGCTGCTCGTAGCTGCGGGCCACCAGCATCGCGCCGACCCACGCGATGGGAAGGACGAGCGCGATCCAGAACGGCACGTGCTCGTACGAGCCCGGGCCGAAGCGCACGGTGTAGCCGACGACGGCGGCCACCAGCGCGCACAGGAGGTCGGCGACGACGACGCGGCGCACGTAGGTGGTCTGCCAGGTGCGGCGGGCCTCGGTGCCCGGGCCGCGCAGCCGCGCGGTGGTGAACAGTCCGCGGTCGCCGTGCTGCGGCGCGACCGTCCCCGTCATGCATCCCCCGTCGTGGCCGTGACGGGGGCAGGTCGGACGAGTCGGACCCAGCCCCCGTGCCAGATCCGCGCACGACCCTAGGAGTCGGAACTGCGGGGTATCGCATTCGTTGTACGCAACCTGTCCCGCCCTGCTCGTGCCGCTACGAGAAGTCACCAATCCTGGACCGAGGGTGCAGGTCAGACCCGCGTGACGTCCCCCGCGCAGGGGACATCGCCCGCGAGCGGGGCGACCGGCAGGCGCCAGGCGCCCCGGGCCTCGGCGATGCGCACGGCGGCGCCGACGAAGAGGGCGAGCAGCAGACCGGCGACGAACCAGCCGACCATGAGGGCGATGACCACGCCGGGTTCATCGACACCGCCGACCCCGAGCTTGATCCCCCGGATGAGCGGGTCGGGGGCGGGATCAGTACGCGCCGGAGCCGCGCAGGACGGCGCCGAGGGTCTTCCACAGGATCATGAAGTCGAACGTCAGCGACCAGTTCTCCACGTACCGCACGTCGATGCGCACCGAGTCGTCCCACGACAGATCAGACCGGCCGCTGATCTGCCAGAGCCCCGTGATGCCGGGCTTCACCAGGAACCGCCGGTGCATGTCGAACCCGTACCGCTCCACCTCGGTGGGCAGCGGCGGCCGCGGGCCGACCAACGACATGTCCCCCCGCACCACGTTCAGCAACTGCGGCAGCTCGTCCAACGAGTAGCGCCGCAGCACCCGGCCGATGCGGGTCACGCGCGGGTCGGCCTTGGACTTGTAGAGCACCCCGTTGCCGTCGTTGGCCGCACCCAGCACGTCCTGCATCGCGTCGGCGCCGGCCACCATCGACCGGAACTTCAGCATCGAGAACACCTGGCCGTCCCGGCCGACGCGCTGCTGCCGGTAGAACACCCCGCCCCGGCTCGAGACGCCGATCGCCAGGGCCACCCCCAGCAGTACGGGCAGCATGAGCAGCAGCGCCAGCGCCGACGCCGTGCGGTCGGTGGTCTCCTTGGCCAGCCGGCGCACGCCGCGCAGCTCGGGCTTCTCCATGTGCAGCAGCGGCAACCCGCACACCGGCCGGATCCGCACCCGCGGCCCGACGATCTCGGTGACCGCCGGCGCCAGCAGCAGCTCGGCCCGGGTCTTCTCCAGCTCCCACCCGAGCCGGCGCAGCCGCGGCCCGTCCAACTCGGGGCAGGGCAGCACGGCGACGGTGTCCACCTGGTGCCGGTTGACCACGTCGGCGACGTCGTCGAACCCGCCGAGGACCGGCACGCCGTCGAACGTGGCTCCGGGGAGCAGGTGCTGCCCCCCGGGCAGCAGGCAGCCGACCACGGCGTAGCCGTGGTACTTCTCGCGCTGGATCTGCTCCTTGAGCGCGCCGACGCCGTTGCGGTGCCCGACCAGGACGGCGGTCTGCACGTAGCGGCCGCGGGACCGGGCCCGGTGCACCCGGGAGCGCAGCAGGTACCGCGCGAGCAGGGTGGAGACGGTGGCCAGCGGCAGGGCGACGACGACGAACCCGCGGGCCAGCTCGAGCTTGAACGCCCACGACACCGTGCCGACGGCGGCGAGCATGAGCATCGCGGCGAAGAACACCCGCCGGAACTCCTCGGCGCCCAGCCACAGGAAGCGCTGCTCGTAGCTGCGGGCCACCAGCATCGCGGCGACCCAGGTGAGCGGGAAGGCGACGACCACCCAGAACGGCACGTGGTCCAGCGAGGCCGGGCCGAACCGCACGCCGTACCCGACGAGGGCGGAGACCAGGGCGCACAGCAGGTCGACCAGGACGACGGCGCGCACGTAGGTGGTCTGCCACGACCGGCGCGCCTCGGTGGCCGACGGGCCCGGTGCCGCCGCGGTGGCGGTCGCGGCGGTCGTGGTGTCGGCCCCGAGCGTCTGCACCAGCACTCCCCCGTGTGCTCCGCGGGTGTGCGGTGCCCGTGCTGGCCGCGCGGTCCGTTCCCCCGATCAGGTGACGACGCTAGAGGGCGACGGTCCCGAACTGAACCCATTGTAACGCACGGCACAGGTACTGGCGACGATTCGTCACATCGACGCAACCTGATCAGGTGGTCTCGTCACCTTCGCCGGGTTGACCCCACCCCGGCGGGTCTGCTCAGTGCGGCGCCACCCGCAGGCCGCCGACCTCCTGGAGCAGCGGGAGCAGTGCCCCGGCGATCTCGGAGGCGACCTGGCGGTGCACGTCGGCCGGGCGCCGGTAGGGGTCGGCGATGTCGGTGGCCCCGCTGCTCCCCCGCCATGCGTTGCGCCGGCGGGCGAGGGCCGCGACGAGCTGGGTGCCGCGTTCGTGCACCGCCGTCGCGGTGGGCAGCTCGTCGGGTCGGAGCAGGGCCAGGACGGCGGCCGCCTCGCGCAGGGTGAACGTGCGGCGCAGCGCCCGCGGGGCGCGCTCGAGCACCAGGGAGCGGTGCCCGCGCTCGAGGGTGAGCACGAGGTCGGCGGCGTCGGCGAGGGCGGGGGTGAAGGCGCGGGCACGGAAGCCCTCGTCGTCGCCCCCGAGGTCGGCCAGCGCTCGCGCGGCGTCGGGGTCCATGCCGTGGCCGACGAGGGCGCCGGTGCCCGCGCTGCCGGCGGTCAGCTCGTCGGTGCCGAGCTCGGCGGCGAAGGCGGTGGTGAGCCGCTCGGCGAGCGGGGAGCGGCAGATGTTGCCGGTGCAGACGAAGAGGACGTGCACGGCTCAGCCGCGCCGGGCGACGGCGACGACGCCGACCACGAGCAGCAGCACCACGAGGGGCACCGCCACGGTGAGCCAGACCGAGACGACCAGCAGCATGCCGGCGAGCACCGTGGTGAGCACGGCGATGAGCACGACCATGAGCACGACGGCGGTCCAGCCCAGCGCGGTGAGCACGGGGCGCGGCCCGGTGGCGGGTTCAGCTGTCGCCTCGCGCGCAGCCGTGCCGGAGACGGCCCGGCGGAACCCGCAGACCCGGCAGCGCTCGTACACCTTCTCGTGGGCGTCCCAGAACGGGTTGACCCGCGACAGGCCCGACCGGACGTCGCGCGAGCGCATGAGCCGCAGTTCCTCGCGCTCGCACCGCGGGCAGCCGACAGCCGCGCGGGGCAGCACCACCCGCACCCGGTCCTTCACCCCGTCGGCCATCACGACATGTTCGCCGGTGAGACGCGAGCGGTTCAATCTGCGTGACGGAAACGACGCGTCGCCGCAACCCGTAGGGGTGACGTTCCTCAGGGTCACAGGCCACGATGGACCCGTGGCGGACAGGAAGCGGAAGCGGACGATCATCGGCAGCACGGAGATCCCGTGCCCGCACTGCGGCGGCGGCCCCCTCATCCTCACGTCGTCGCGCTACCGCAAGCGGCTGCGCGACGTGCTCAACCCGCGGTTCGACGCCAAGGTCGCCTACCGCGAGGTGTGCCAGGCGTGCCGCATGCGGTTCACGGTCAGCACCGACGTGCGCCCGGGCGTCGTGCGGTCGGCCGCGCTCACCCCCGCCGCGCCCGCGCCGTTGTTCGCCGCGGCCGACGAGCCGGCGCCCGAGGACGACGCCCCGGTGCGGCCGGCGACGCCGATCCGGTCGAGCAAGCCGACTCAGGCGGCGTTCTTCACCGACGACGACGAGCTCGACGAGGACTGACGGTCACCTCGCGCTCTAACGCCAAGCCGGCAGGTCGGACGTCGTAGTCGCCTGCTCCAGTGCATCGACAGCCACGTAGCGCTGGCGTTGCACATAAGCGCTCCCTCGACCGCGGCGGCCGTGTTCGACCTGCGAAGCCAGTGATACGTGGCCGCTGCCGGGCGGATCTGAGTCCGAGGTGAGCAGGAATACCTGGTACTGGTCACCGGTCCAGCCCGCAGATCGGGCGGCCTTGATGACATGTGCCAGCCGAAGGTCGCGTGGGTGCCTCGTTGCCCTCAGTCGGCTGATCTCCTGCGGCGTCCAAGGCACGTGGTCCATGCGATCGACGATTTTGGCCACCTGCGGCTGGATGGCTCCGCCGGCGTAGAAGGCGACATGGCTGACCGGTTGGAAGTAGCGGCCGGGCTGGCAGACGTACGCCGCCACGGTTTGGTACAGAGGCCAGGCCTCAGCAGCTGGTACCACTACCGCCAGTGGAGGAACCGGCCCCGGTTGACGAGAGAGCAGATCGGGAACCCTGCTCCACGACTCGGTCCAAGCTTGCGCGTCCGGGTCGATCCATCCGATGAGTTCGAGTGCCTGCTCGTGCAGCTCCGCCAGGGGCTGACGGTGCACGGGCTGGTGATGGGCTACCGAGTTGCGCAGCTTGCGGAGATCTTCGAGCCGCGAGCTGACCGACTTTCTCTCGAACCCTTTGTCCGGACGGGCCGAGAACGTGTTCTTGAGGTGGTGCCGGAACAGCTCGTCGTACTCGGGCCCGAAGAGTCCGGACCAGAAACCGAAGCTCAGTTGCGCAAGAACTTTGTCGCGGTCTCCCTGCTCTGGCACTCGGAGTCGGTCGCGTGTGGCCCGAAACACCGCGAGCCCCTTCTCGGTCAAGATGGTGCTATCGCCGAACCACCATCCGTCGTGGGGCCGCATGCGAGCGGTGGCCGGCACTTCAAGCTGGGTCAAGGTCGCATCGACGGCGTTCCGCAGAACGACTTCCAGAGCGGCAAAGACCTCCATCCACGCACCCGAGACCTCGGTGTTCCAGTGGTACAGGTCGATGGCGGTGCCGTGGTGCCCGTTGGCGGCGTTGAGGTAGTGCCGGTAGCGGTACCGCGAGAACCACGTCTCCGCCTGCGCAGGCGACGGTTGCGGGCTCGACACTCGCTACCTCCGGCCGTTGAGGGTGGCGCCTGTTGTGCTCCTCGGGTACCGTACCGCCTAACGCCCCAGACCCGCCTCTGCCGTCAGGCATGCGCCTGGGGCTCCTCTTTTTATCCTCCAGCCGACTCAGGCGGCGTTCTTCACCGACGACGACGAGCTCGACGAGGACTGAACCCGCTCGACCGACTGCAGCACCGGCGCGGGGGCCCAGAGCTCGGCGGCGAACTCGGGCAGCACGAGGGCGCGCAGCAGGCGGCCCAGCCGCTTCTCGATGGCCTGGGCGACCTCGACGTGGGCCTGGGCGGGCTGGCCGATCGGGTCGGCGACGTCGTCCTGGCCGGGCTCGGTGACGCGGTTGCGGCGGGCGTCGGCGAGCAGGGCCACCAGGGCGCGGGCGTGCGCCTCGCCGTCGGCGCCCATGGGGGCCACGACGGGCGGCAGGGTGCGCAGCAGGCCGACCGCCTCGCGGAGGGTGAAGACCTTGCGCAGCCCGCGGGGGTAGAGGGCGAGGACGGCGGCGCGCTGCTCCTCGGTCATGGTGATGACCAGGTCGGAGCCGGCCACCGTCTCCTCGGTGAGCTGCTTGGCGACGTGGCCCTTGCCGGGCACCCCGCGCAGCTCGAGCGCGCGACGGGAGGCCGGGTGCATGGCCGAGCCGACGACGGCGGCGGTGCCGGCGCTGGTGACCTCGATCTGGTCGGCGTCCCCGGGCAGCCAGTCCTGCAGGCCACGGCGGGTCATCCGCTCGGCGACGGCGGAGCGGCAGATGTTCCCGGTACAGACGAAGGTCACGCGCACGGCCGGAACGTTAGGGACCGTTCGTTCACAACGTGTGACGACACGCTTTCTTTGTGTTCAGGTGGGCGGACTTCTCGGGCCGGAATCCACCCCGCCCCGTCCGTCCCACCCGCCCCATCCGCCACGGTCAGATGGCGCCATCCGCGAGGGTCCGGGGTGTGCGATGGTGCCAAACGATCACCGCACCGCCCCGGGTCCGCGGGCGCCGAGCAGGCCGTCTGCGCCGGTCGAGGCTCTACCCTCGGGCCGATGACGGGGACGGGAGCGGCACGTGACCAGGTTCGGTGACCTCGACGCCGACGACCTGTTCGGCGACGAGGACGACCCCGCAGCCGCACCGCGCCGTCCTCACGGCCGGCGACGCTCGCCGCTGGGTCGACTCCTGGCCGGGTTCGGCGTGCTCGCCCTGGTGCTGGCCCTGGGCGTGGGTGGCGGCGCGCTGTTCCTCACCGACCGGTACGCCGGGAACGTCGACCGGGTCGAGGGCGTGTTCGACGACATCGACGAGGCCGAGCGCCCGGCACCCGTGACGCCCGCCGAGCCGGCCGCGGTGGTGGCCGACCCGGTGACGTTCCTGCTGGTGGGGTCCGACACCCGGGCCGAGGTCGTGGACGGCGAGCTGCCCGACCAGCGCTCCGACGCGATCATGCTGGCGCGGTTGTCGGGCGACCGGGAGCACGTGCAGGTGGTGTCGATCCCCCGCGACTCGTGGGTGGACATCCCCGGGTACGGAATGAACAAGATCAACGCCGCGTACGCGTTCGGCGGGCCGGGGCTGCTGATCCAGACGGTCGAGAACCTGACCGGGGTGCGCATCGACCACTTCGCCGCGATCAGCTTCAACGGGTTGATCTCGATGACCGACCAGCTGGGCGGGGTCGACGTACAGGTGGCGGAGACGACGCAGAACGGGCCGTACACCTTCGAGGCCGGGTTGAACCACCTGGACGGCGACATGGCCCGCTGGTACGTGGGTCAGCGGTACGACCTGCCCGGCGGGGACTTCGACCGGGTGAAGCGGCAGCAGAACTACCTGCGCTCGATGTTCGGCAAGCTGTTCGACGCCGGCACGTTCGACAGCGTGGGGCAGATCGACTCGGTGCTGCAGGCGGTGACCAGCTCGATCGCGGTGGACGACTCGTTGAGCAACGGTGGCCTGCTGGAGCTGGCGTTGTCGGCGCGGGACCTGACGCCGGCGGGCATGGAGTTCTTCACCGCGCCGGTGCTCGGCACGGGTACCGAGGGCGCGGCGAGCGTGGTCTACCTCGACCAGGCGACGGGTGACCGCATGTGGGGCTACCTGCAGACCGATTCACTCGGCCAGAACGCCGACGAGTTCGCCGACGAGGCGCTGCCGGCGACGCCTCGGTAGATCAGAGCTGCGGGCCGCGCAGGAAGTGGGCGTTCCTGCCCTTGCCGTCGCCACGGACGAGGTATCCCGCTTCCTCCATGCGGTTCAGCTGGTTGAGCGCTCCCACCTGGGTGATGCCCGTCAAGCGCGCGTGGTCGCCGCTGGTGATCTTCGGACTGTCAGCCAGCCAGTCCCGCACCACGGCGACCGGGTCGGCGGGACGCCGGTAGGTCAGGATCGTCCGGCCAGGTCGGGTCGCTGCGGGACCTGCGCTCTCGAGTACCCTGATCGCGGCGGTCGACAGCAGCCACACTCCCTTGTACTGCTCGACGAGGGGTTCGGCGTCCACGCGGCACTCCGCCGCGGTCTCGAGCGCCTCGAGCGCTTCCGCCGAGGTCCGCTGCAAGACGTGGGCCATGTGCTCCGGGGTGGCGTGGGCCCGACGGAGCAACGTGTCCACGATGAGGGCGATCCGGACGTCTCGTCGGCGCGCTTTCGGCTCGATGCGCCCGGCGAGAGCCATGACCGGGACGACCGGCTGCCCGCCCACGAGCCGGACCCGGACGACTGGCCCTTCCTCCTGCACGATCACCGGTGGACGGTGCCCCAGCGACACCATCTCCCGGACCATGCGGTCGACGCCGAGCCCCTGCTTCTCCACCAGGCTCAGCGCCCGGAACAGGTCCGCCAAGGCGGGATGCCGGGCGTAGCGGCGGGTCAGCAGGTTCTCGGGGGTGATGCCGCCGGAGAACCCACCGGGGCTGATGACCGTCAACGATGAGTCCTGCTGGACCCACACCAGCCGTACGGGCTCGGGGGTCATCCAGTCGCGGTGGGCCAATGCGTTCAGCACCGCCTCGCGAACGGCTGTCGGGGGCAGCCGCCGCACTGGGCGCTCGGCGAACGATCCGCGCAGGGTGATGGATGTGTTCTGCCCGTCCAGCCGACCCTCGATCTCGGCCAACTGCTCGATGAGGCTCAGGTGCGACAGGTCGTCGGGCGCGGCGAGCACATCGCCACCCTCGACGTCGAGCACGGTCAGTTCCAGGTGCGTGTGCTCGCCCGCGCAGAACACCAACGCGCCCGCTTGCGTCAGCCGGCCCGAGGGCTGGAGGACCCCGAGCCTGCGGAGGACGTCGGCCGGCGAGTCGCCGCGCCCGGTCTCTGCGGGTACCTCGCCGACCAAGTAGCGACGCACCGCGACCATCGCGCCCGGTGGGACGTCCGCCAGTGTGCGTCCCGTTGACACGGCCATGCTGTCGTACCCCGCTTGCTGCTGGCGGTGCACCCACCACTCGGCGCGGTCCACCGGTGCGCACGAGTCGTCGACCCGCCAGCGGATGCGGTTGCCGGTGTCCTCGACGGGCTCGCCAGCCATGGCGACGTAGATGATCAACAGCCTCGTGCCGCTGACGACTCGTTCCTCGACGACGGGAGCCAGGTCGACCCGTTCGTAGATGCTGCGCCGTAGCCAGTCCGGGTCGAGTGCCGTTCCCAGGAGGTCGCCGGTCTTGTTCTCGACCCCGAGGACGAGCGCTCCCCCGCCGAGCGTGTTCGCGAAGCAGGCAACCTCGTCCGCGAGGTGCGCTGCGGCCGCCAGGTTGTGCGCCTGGCCCGGCAGGAGCACTCCTCCGACCCCTCGACGCCCCGCCTCTTCCTTCAGGTCGACGCGCTGACGCTCGATGTCGTCCGGCCGCTCACCGCGGGAGAGCTTGTCCAGAACGACGTCGACGAGCGCGCGGAGCTCATCCCGCTCGCGGAGTAGGTCCATCGACGGCAGAAAGGACAACACCGACCCCCTGGCACACAAGAAGTTGTAGATTAATGACTCGCTAATCTACAACAGGGCCACCCGCCTGCGTCAGCTGACGAGGTAGAGATGCGGCGTGCCGCCGTCGTCATCGGGCGTGTCCATGGACGCCGAGGGGACGGGACGGAGAGCCGTCAGACGCGCGAGCAGCGGGATCAGCGACGCGGCGATGGTCTCGGCGACCTCCTGGTGCACCTCGAGCGGCCGGCCGATGGGGTCGGTGATGTCGTCACCGGCGTCGGAGGGACGGCGGGAGCGGGCGGCGGCCATCCGCTTGACCAGGCTGCGGCAGCGCTCGGCGAGGTCGTCGCCGTCCAGGGCGGTGTCGGGGTCGACGAGGGCGACGAGGTCGGCCGCCTCGCGGAGGGTGAAGGTGCGCTGCAGGGCACGCGGGGCGACCTTGAGGACGGCGCGGCGGTGGCTGCGGGTGAGCGCCAGGGTGAGATCGGCGTCGATGGCCATGTCGTCGAGCAGCTGACGGGCGACGTGGCCGCCCGGGTCCCCGCCGAAGCCCTCGAGCACGGTGGCGCTGTCGGGGTGGACGCCGGCGCCCGTGACGGCGTGCGTGCCGGCGCTGACGACCTGGATGCGGTGGGCGTCGTCGCCGAGGGCCTCGTCGAGGTAGGCGCGGGCCAGGCGCTCGGCCATGGCGGAGCGGCAGATGTTGCCGGTGCAGACGAAGAGCACGGTGAACACGGGGTTCGGGGACCAGTGCCGTGCCACTGGGTCATCCTCCCCCAGCGCAGCGTGATCGGCCGGGAGCCGATCGGGGAGTCAGCTGCGGATCAGCTGGTGTCCGGCGCCGCCGGATCGGGTTCGTAGCCGTAGTTGTAGCCGTACCCGTACGCCGAGGTCACCTCGGCCTTGGGCGGCACGATGTTGAGGACGACGCCCAACGTCTTGCCTCCCACCCGGTCGATGGTGGCGCGGGTCTGGGCCAGCTGGTCCTTGGTGGTGTTGCCGTAAGCCTGCTCGAGACCGGCGACTTCAGATCCGGACTACACCCCCGATTGCAATGAGTCATGAAAGGCGCAGATCGGATCAGCGAAGACAATGCCGCCGACGCAACTTCGCTGCCAGGATCGGCGGTCCGCAATCTCCGTTCCGCGCAGGCGACCAAGCAAGAACGATCGTCATCGGGGACTGCTGCACGGATAGGTGACAGTCGGGGTCACGCGGCTTGTGTAGCCGGTGTGGTGATGATGGACTCGAACTCGATGGGGGTCAACCGACCCAGGCCGGCTTGCCTTCGTCGGCGGTGGTAGG
>NZ_JBAPLU010000017.1:0-95685 GCF_037083825.1 Klenkia sesuvii | reverse complement strand
GCGGGGTTCGTGTCCTGAGCCCTTGCGGGGGTGGGCGGGCCACCCGCGCACCCCGGCACCACCCGGAAGGACACGCATGACCACCCCCTTGAGGGTCGCGATGGTCGGGCACGCGTTCATGGGCGCCGCCCACTCGCACGCCTGGCGCACCGCCCCCCGCTTCTTCGACCTCCCCCGCACCCCCGAGCTGGCCGTCGTGGTCGGCCGGGACGCCGACCGCGCGGCCGCGGCCGCCGACCGGCTGGGCTGGGCCGCCAGCGCCACCGACTGGCGCGAGGTCATCACCCGCGACGACGTCGACCTGGTCGACGTCTGCACCCCCGGTGACACCCACGCCGAGATCGCGATCGCCGCGCTGGAGGCCGGCAAGCACGTGCTGTGCGAGAAGCCGCTGGCCAACTCCGTCGCCGAGGCCGAGGCGATGACCGAGGCGGCTGCCCGCGCCGCGGGGCGCGGCGTGTTCGCCATGGTCGGGTTCACCTACCGCCGGGTGCCGGCGATCGCGCTGGCCCGCCAGCTGGTCGAGCAGGGCCGCATCGGGCAGGTGCGGCACGTCCGCGCGGCCTACCTGCAGGACTGGATCGCTGACCCGCAGGCCCCCATGTCCTGGCGGCTGGAGGCCGACAAGGCCGGCTCCGGGGCGCTGGGCGACATCGGCGCGCACGTGGTCGACCTGACCCAGCACATCCTCGGCGAGACCGTCACCGGGGTGTCGGCGGTGCTGGAGACCTTCGTCAAGGAACGTCCGCTGCCCGCGTCCGCCGGCTCGCTGTCGGGCACGGCCGGGGAGGGCACGGGCACGGTCACGGTGGACGACGCCGCACTGTTCCTGGGCCGGTTCTCCGGCGGTGCGCTGGCGACCTTCGAGGCCACCCGGTTCGCCCTGGGCCGCAAGAACGCCATCCGGATCGAGGTCAACGGCTCGGCCGGCAGCCTGGCCTTCGACTTCGAGGACATGAACGTCCTGCACTTCTTCGACGGCGCCGACCCCGACACCACCGCCGGCTTCCGGCGGATCGTGGTCACCGAGCCCGGCCACCCCTACGTCGGTGCCTGGTGGCCGGCCGGGCACGGGCTGGGCTACGAGCACGGCTTCACCCACCAGGTCGTCGACCTCGTGCACGCCCTCGCCGCGGGCGAGCAGCCCACGCCGTCCTTCGCCGACGGCCTGGCCGTGCAGCGGGTGCTGGACACCGTGCAGCGCAGCTCGGCCGCCGGCTCCGCCTGGACCCCCGTCCCCCAGAACTGAGGAGCCCCGATGCCCCGCCCCGTCACCCTGTTCACCGGCCAGTGGGCCGACCTGCCCTTCGCCGAGGTCTGCCGGCTCGCCTCCGGCTGGGGCTACGACGGCCTGGAGATCGCCTGCTGGGGCGACCACCTCGACGTCGTGCGCGCCACCGAGGACGACGCCTACCTGCGCAGCCGCACCGACCTGCTCGAGCAGCACGGCCTGCGCGTGTGGACCATCTCCAACCACCTCAACGGCCAGGCCGTGTGCGACGACCCCATCGACGCCCGGCACCAGAACATGGTCGACCCCCGCGTCTGGGGCGACGGCGACCCCGAGGGCGTGCGCCGCCGCGCCGCGGCGGAGATGCAGGCCACCGCGCACGCCGCGAAGGCCCTCGGGGTGAGCACCGTCGTCGGGTTCACCGGGTCCTCGATCTGGAAGACCGTGGCGATGTTCCCGCCGGTGCCCGAGTCGATGGTCGCCGCGGGGTACCAGGACTTCGCCGACCGGTGGAACCCGATCCTCGACGAGTTCGACGCCGCCGGCGTCCGGTTCGCCCACGAGGTGCACCCCTCGGAGATCGCCTACGACTACTGGACGACGGTCGCCGCGCTGGAGGCGATCGGGCACCGCGCGGCCTTCGGGCTGAACTGGGACCCCTCCCACTTCGTGTGGCAGGACCTGGACCCGGTGGGGTTCCTCTGGGACTTCAAGGACCGGATCTACCACGTGGACTGCAAGGACGCGAAGAAGCAGGTCGGCAACGGACGCAACGGCCGCATGGGCTCCCATCTGCCCTGGGCCGACCCCCGCCGCGGCTGGGACTTCGTCTCCACCGGGCACGGCGACGTCCCGTGGGAGGCCTGCTTCCGGATGCTGAACACCATCGGCTACGACGGCCCCATCTCGGTCGAGTGGGAGGACGCCGGCATGGACCGCCTGGTCGGTGCCCCCGAGGCCCTGGCCTTCGTCCGCTCGCTGGCCTTCGACCCGCCGTCCGCGGCCTTCGACGCGGCGTTCTCCCGCAGCTGAGCCCGTCGCCGGGGGTCCACCACGTGTGGACCCCCGACGCGGCCGGGTAGCGCCGTACGCATACCGGGTGAACGCGCCAGCACCGCGCGCCCCGGACCCTGCGGAAGGCATCCCCATGAAGGCAGTCGTGTTCCACGACGTCGGTGACGTCCGCGTCGACGACGTCCCCGACCCCGCGATCCAGCAGCCCACCGACGCGGTCGTCCGGCTCACCGGCACCGCACTGTGCGGCACCGACCTGCACTTCGTGCGCGGCAGCATGGGCGGCATGCGCCCGGGCACCGTGCTCGGCCACGAGGGCGTCGGCGTCGTCGAGGAGGTCGGGTCCGGGGTGCGCAACCTCGCCCCCGGCGACCGCGTCGTCATCGGCTCCACGGTCAGCTGCGGCGCCTGCTCCTACTGCCGGGCCGGCTACACCGCGCAGTGCGACCGGGCCAACCCGAACGGCCCGCTGGCCGGCACCAGCTTCTTCGGCGGCCCCGAGACCACCGGCCCGGTCGACGGCATGCAGGCCGAGCTGGTCCGGGTGCCGTTCGCGCACACCACCGCGGTGCGCATCCCCGACGAGGTCGCCGACGACGACGCCCTGCTGGTCAGCGACATCCTCCCCACCGCCTGGTTCGGCGCGGAGCTGGCCGGCACCCACCACGGCTCGACCGTGGCGGTCTTCGGTGCCGGCCCGGTGGGCCTGATGGCCGTGGCGTCGGCCCAGCTGCAGGGCGCCGGCCGGGTGCTCTGCGTCGACCGGGAGCCCGACCGGCTGACCCGCGCCCGCGACCTGGGTGCCGAGACCGTCGACCTGGCCGGGGAGGACGTCGTCGAGGTGCTGCGCGACCTCACCGGCGGGGCCGGCCCCGACGCGGTGATCGACGCCGTCGGGGTGGACGCCGTCGGGCCCGACGGCCAGCCCGACGCGACGTCGGCGACCGAGCTGGAGCTGGCCGCGGTGGCCAAGGCCGGCACGGTGTCGCTGATCGGGGTGTACCCACCCGAGGTGCAGCAGTTCGCCATCGGTCAGGCGATGAACAAGAACCTGACCCTGCGGATGGGCAACTGCAACCACCACCGCTACATCCCCGACCTGCTCCGCCGCGTGCGCACGGGGGAGATCGCCCCGGCGCGGATCATCAGCCAGGACATGGACCTCACCGATGCGGTGGAGGCCTACCGGACCTTCGACCAGCACGGACGCGGATGGCAGAAGGTCGTCTTCGACCCCTCCGCCTGAGGCCGCACGCGTAGGTGGACCATGGCCCGACGTGACCACCGCACCAGTCCCTGCCGGAACCTCCCGACGGGGGCTGGTGCTCGTCGCGACCGCGGTGGTGCTCACCGGGTTCAACCTGCGGACGGCGGTCAACGGCGTCGGCCCGGTGCTGCAGGAGATCGAGCAGGGCCTGGGCATCTCCTCGGGCGCGGCCGGGCTGATCACCACGATGCCGCTGCTGTGCTTCTCGGTCATCGGGTTCGCCGGCCCGCCGCTGGCCGCCCGGTTCCGCGACGGCCACGTGCTGGCCGCCGCGCTCCTGGTCATGGCCGTCGGCCTGCTGGGCCGGGCGGCGGCGCCGTCGTTCTGGCTGTTCCTGCTGGGCACCGTGGCGACGATGGTCGGTGGCGCGCTGGGCAACGTGCTGCTGCCGGGCATCGTCAAGCACTGGTTCCCGCACCGCACCGGCCTGCTGGTCGGGGCCTACAGCACCACGATGGCCATCGGCGGTGCGGTGGCCAGCGTGTCCACCGCCCCGATCGCGGCCGCCGTCGGCGCCGACGGGTGGCGGTGGGCGCTGGGGGTGTGGGCGGTGTTCGCCGTGCTGGCGGTGCTGCCCTGGCTCGCCGTCCCGCGGCGGTCCGGTGGGCCGGCCGGCCCGGACCCGTCGGTGAGGCTGCGCGCCCTGGTGCGCAGTTCGCTGGCCTGGCAGCTGGCCTTCTTCTTCGGCCTGCAGGCCATGCAGGCCTACATCATCATTGGCTGGGCTCCGCAGTACCTGCGCGACGCCGGGTTGTCGGCGTCCGCGGCCGGGGTGCTGGCCGGGATCAACGCGCTGATCGCGATCCCGCTCAATGCGGTGGTGCCCTCGGGGGCGGTCCGGCAGTCCTGGCAGCGGCCGATGCTGGTCGCGTTCATGACCTGCTACCTGGTGGGCTGGACCGGTCTGCTGCTGGCCCCGGTCAGCCTGCCGTGGCTGTGGATGGTCCTGCTGGGTGTCGGGATGGGCACCTTCGCGATGGTGCTGACGCTGCTGGGCCTGCGGGCCCAGACGCCGCGGACGGTGAACGCGCTGTCCACGGTGGTGCAGGGCTGGGGGTACGCGATCTCGGCGGCCGGGCCGGTGCTGGTCGGCCTGCTGCGCGGGCTCACCGGCGGGTACACCGGCATGTTCGTGCTGGTCTACGCCGGGGTGGCCGGGCTGCTGGTGACCGGGTGGCTGGTCTGCGCCGACCGGTACGTCGACGACGAGGTGCCCGGGTTGCGGGCGGCCCCGGCCGAGCGGGGCACGACGGTGGAGGCTGCGGGCGCGGAGTCGCCGGTGGTGGTGGACCGCACCGGCAGCTGACCGGCGGTACGGCTCAACTCGGAACAGCAGCGTCCGAAGAAGGTGGGGTCACCGACCGAAAAGAGGCGGAGCCCCCGATGACGGCCCTGGAAGCACCCACCCGCGGCCGGCCGGCCGTCCGGCCCACCGGCGTCGAGCGCAGCTTCGGCGCGGACGAGCTGATCGTGTCCAAGACCGATCGGCGCGGGGTCATCACCTACGCCAACGACGTGTTCTGCCGGGTCGGCGCCTACGCCCTCGACGAGGTCATCGGGCAGCCGCACAACCTGATCCGGCACCCGGACATGCCCCGCGCGGTGTTCGCCTTCCTGTGGGAGACCATCTCCGCCGGGCAGGAGCTGTTCGCCTACATCAACAACCTCGCCGCCGACGGCGCGAACTACTGGGTGCTCGCCCACGTCACCCCCTCCTTCGACGAGCGGGGCACGATCGTCGGCTACCACTCGAACCGCCGCCGCCCCTCCCCCGGCGCGCTGGCCCAGGTCAAGCCGCTCTACACGACGTTGCTGGCCGAGGAGCGCCTGCACGGCACGGCCAAGGCCGCCGTCACCGCGTCCTCGCAGCTGTTCACCCGGCTGGTGGCCGAGCGGGCCGCCAGCTACGAGGACCTCATCTGGTCGATCATCGCTGCCGAGGAGAACTGAGATGGCCCTGCTGAACCGCGGGGGCTCCGCCTCCGACGCCGCCGAGCTCGCCGTCTACCGGGCCTTCGTCGCCCAGCTGACCACGGACTGCGCCGCGGCCGCGCGCGGGGACCTCGAGGCCCGCAGCCGCCCGGTCCCCGGTTCCGACGCCGTGCCCGAGCTGGTCGCCCTGCGCGACGAGGTCAACCGGGTGCTCGACGTGTCCGACGCCTTCGTGCGCGAGGCCAGCGCGTCGCTGACCTCGGCCTCGGAGGGCCGCTTCCACCGCAAGGTGCTGCTCACCGGCCTGCCCGGCTCGTTCCGCCGCAGCGCGGCCACCATCAACGCCGCCCGCGACGCCATGCGCGACTCGGCCGGCCGGGTGGACGCCGCCGCCGAGTCCCGGCTGCAGCTGGCCGACGAGTTCGAGTCGGTGGTGCTCTCGACGTCCGAGGGCGTCGCCACCGCCGCCACCGAGCTGTCCGCGACCGCGGCCGGGCTGACCGGGGCAGCCGGGGCCGCCAGCACCGAGGTCGACGCCGCCCGCACCACCATCGAGTCGCTGACCCGGTCCTCGCACGAGATCCAGCAGGTGATCTCGCTGATCGAGACCGTCGCCGGTCAGACCCGGCTGCTCGCGCTCAACGCCACCATCGAGGCCGCCCGTGCGGGCGAGGCCGGGCGGGGGTTCGCCGTCGTCGCCAGCGAGGTCAAGGACCTCGCCGACCAGACCGGCCGCGCCACCGAGCAGGTCACCGAGCAGGTGGCCGCCATCCAGGAGTCCTGCGGGAACGTGGCCACCGTGATGAGCTCGGTCGGGGAGACCGTGCTGGCCATGACCGGTCTGGTCGAGGGCATCGCGGCCGCGGTCGACGGGTCGGCGTCCCTGGCCGGGGCCGACCAGACCGGCCTGTCGCGGCTGGCCGAGCAGCTCCGCTCGGAGATGACCGGCTTCCTGGCGGCCATGCGGCAGTAGGGCCTGCGGGGCTCACCTGACCGCGGTCACCGCCCAGAGCGGGTCGCCGGGCCCCGGCGGGGTGCGCCGCTCCACCCGGGGCTCGGCGAACCCGCCGGCCCGGCGCACCAGCTCGGCCACGAGCGGGCCGTGCTGCTCGTCGGACGTCGCCAGCCAGCCGCGCACCGCCTTGGTCGGGAAGCACCGGTTGGAGAACGTGATCGCCAGGACGCCGCCCGGGCGCAGCACCCGCGCCGCCTCGGTGAGCACCTCGATCGGCCTGGTCAGGTAGTCGATCGAGACGCAGCAGACCACCGCGTCGACGTCGGCGTCGGGCAGCAGGATGCGCGGGTCGGCGTTGAGGTCGTGCACGATGCGCTCGGTCGCGGCGGGGTTGGCGGCCAGCTCCTCGGCGTTCATGCCCAGGACGACCAGCTCGGCCGGCGGCTGCTCGAAGTGCGAGACCCACGAGGACATGAGGTCCAGGGCCCGACCGGTGATGCCCAGCTCGGTGTACAGCGCGCCGACGGCGGCGGTCGCCCGGTCGTCGATGTGGGTGACCAGCCGCGGCGGGGCGTAGAAGACGTCGTCGGGGCGGTCGTCGTCGCGCTCGAAGAACCCGGGTGGGAAGCCGGCGTAGGGGTCCGTGCTCACCCACCGAGTCTGGACCGGTGCGGGGGTGTCTGCCGGTCGACCGGGGCACTGCGGTAGTGTTCGTTCGCGCACCACGCGGGTGTAGTTCAATGGTAGAACATCAGCTTCCCAAGCTGACAGTGCGAGTTCGATTCTCGTCACCCGCTCCACGCGAGGCCGCAGGTCAACAGCCTCACCAGGAGATCGTTCCGGGCTGCCGAGCAGGACCATCGATGACCCTGGGCCCAGTCGACCCGGACACGACCGGCCCGCTCGTCGCGCCTGCAGAGGGGTGTCGGTCCGACGAGCAGGATGTCGACCGTGACCGAGACCGCCGACGACCAGGACGCGCAGGTGCCCGACGACGGGCGCGCGGTCCAGGTGCTGCTCGACGACTGGGCCCGCTTCGTCTGGTGGGGCACCGACGGGGACGTCGACCGGGTGGCCACGGCCGACGGCCAGGTGCTGACCTGGGCGACCGTCGACGCCTGCCGCCGCCATGCTCGCCAGGCCGGCTGGTCGGCCGCCCCGACCGGGCCGAGCGCCGACGTGGCGGCCGAGGACACCGTCGATGGCCGCTCGGTGCAGACCTGGCTGAACCGACCCGGCATGCCACTGGACCCCGTGGCGGGGCTGACCTTGTGGAACCTGCAGTGGGACCTGGTCGCCACCCGCACCGGCGCCTACCCGCCCTTGAACTCCGTGCAGGCACGTTGCCACCGCAAGCTCACCGTCGCCAACATCCCGTGGCTGGCCGGTGTCGACACCTACCGGCCCCGCTGGACCGCCGCCGAGCTGCGGTGCTTGCGGGCAGCGCTGGGCACCGCAGTGCACACCGTGCGCGCGGCCCTGCGCCCAGAGTCCCGGACGTGACCGATCGACACGGCACCGCACCGGCCGGGCCTCGGCTCACCATTCCAGCCAACGCCGGACTGCGCGGCGTCGCCGCCGTGATGCTGCTGGTCTCGGTGTTCATGACGCTGGCGTTCGCTCCGATCGCCGACCCCGACGGTCGACTGCTGCCGATCGTCGCGTTCGCCGCGGTGTCAACGGGCATCGGGGTGCAGCCGATCCTGCTGGGCACCAGCAAGCTACGCCTCCGCGGCACGCACCTCGAGGTGGTCAACACCGTCTTCACCTACACCGCGACCCTCGACGACATCGGCTACCTCGACCACCGCAACGGCTTCGACGTCGTCCTGCGGTCCGGGCGCCGCGTCGGCTTCGCCGGCAGCGCCCCGTCCCTGGTCGGCAGCATCAGCCGCTACGTCTCGGCCCGCCGGATGATCGTCCGCATCGAGGAGGCCACCGGCCGGACCTGGACGACCCTCACCGACTGGGCTCCCGGCGACTACCCGGTCACCCGCAGACTGCGGACCCGCGCCGCGCTGTGGTGCGCTGCCTATGTGGCCGGCGGCGTCACCGCCGCCCTGAGCATCGCCGCCGCGATGCACTGAGCTCCTTCTACCCGCGAGGACGGCGCCGCTTCAGCCTGATGCACAGGGTCCCGCCTCCCGGAGCGTGCCCAGCACGGCGAGCCGCTCGCTGTCGCTGAGCATCTCGGCGGAGGGGCTGTTCTGCGTCAATGCCCCAGAGCGAGGCGTCGACGACGTCGACGCCGCCAGCAGGTCAACCAGAGGCCCGTCCAGCAACCTGGCCCAACTCCTGCAG
The DNA here is from genome assembly GCF_037083825.1 of Klenkia sesuvii. NCBI lineage: Bacteria > Bacillati > Actinomycetota > Actinomycetes > Geodermatophilales > Geodermatophilaceae > Klenkia > Klenkia sesuvii. The sequence goes on along the minus strand of NZ_JBAPLU010000017.1, from coordinate 86,985 downwards.
CCACACTCGAACTCCGCCGCGAGTGCCCGCGAACATCCGTTGCCGGTTTCCCCCTTGCGAGGGCGCGGGTGCCCTCGGGGTCCTGGACGAGGCGGCTGGCCACCACGTGCCCCTGCGGATGCGCCCACGCGGTGCGCTTGATGGCGCGCGGCCGATCGTTGGCCTCCAGGCGGCGGTCCGGTGCGCCGGTGCAGCCGGACGCGCCGCCGAGACGACCGTGACAAATTCTGTCAGTCACTGACAAGATAGCCGGGACATGTCGCCGCCCGGAGGAGCACCGTGGGTTCTGCAGTCGACACCAGCTCCGACCGTTCTACGGCGCGGACCCGCAGCCGGGAGGAGCTACCCGCCGGGAGCGGAGTAGTTCTGGGCCTGCTGATGACCGCGGGGTTCGTCGTCATCTTGAACGAGACGGTCATGAGCGTCGCGCTGCCAACCCTCATGGTCCAGCTGCAGATCACCGCTAGCACCGCGCAGTGGCTGACCACCGGCTACCTGCTCACCATGGCCGTGGTCATCCCGATGACCGGATACCTCATCGCCCGGTTCTCCCTGCGCAGGCTCTACACCACCGCCATGGCCCTCTTCGCGGCGGGCACGCTGATGGCGGCTGTGTCGCCGGGCTTCCTTGCACTGTTGGCCGGTCGAGTCGTGCAGGCCTGCGGGACGGCGATCATGATCCCGCTGCTGATGACCACCGTGCTTACCGTCGTCCCGGTGTCCCGACGCGGGGCAATGATGGGACGGATCGCCATCGTCATCGCCGTGGCCCCAGCCATCGGTCCCACCATCTCGGGGCTGGTCCTGGAGAGCTTGGGGTGGCGATGGTTGTTCTGGCTGGTGCTGCCGATCGCGCTGCTGACCCTGCTGCTGGGCGCATGGAGGGTCACCAACGTGACCCGGACGCGTGCCGTCGCCCTGGACTTCGTGTCGGTCCCGCTGGCCGCACTCGCCTTCGGCGGCCTGGTGTTCGGCCTGAGCACGATCGGCGAGTCCGCCGAAGCCGAGCCGCTCGTCCCCGCGTGGGTGCCGCTGACGGTGGGCGCAATGGCCCTCGTGGTCTTCACCATGCGCCAGCGGGTCCTGCAGCGGCGGGACGCAGCCCTGCTGTCGGTGCAGGTGTTCGCGACCCGGAGCTTCACCGTCGCGGCCCTCATCATCGCCATCAGCATGCTGGCTCTGTTCGGGGCACTCATCGTGCTCCCGGTGTACCTGCAGAACGTCCTGGGCGTCAGCACCCTGGTGACAGGCCTGATCCTGTTGCCCGGCGGGCTGTCCATGGCGGTGGTCTCCCCCATCACCGGCCGACTGTGCGACCGCATCGGCCCCAAGCCCATCGCGCTGCCGGGAGCGATCGCCCTGTGCGCCGCGCTCTGGGGGTTCACCACCCTGGACGTGGACACGCCGCTGCCGGTGGTCGCGGCGTTGCACACCCTGCTAAGCGCCGGCCTGTCCTCGGTGCTCACCCCGCTGTTGGCCTCTGCGCTGGGGGCGCTACCTGCCGAGCTCCATTCCCACGGCAGCGCCATGATCAACACGGTTCAGCAGCTCGCGGGTGCGACCGGTACGGCGCTGTTCATCACCTTGATGGCCCAAGCCGGCCACGTCGGCGACAACGCACCCATCGTCGGGGTGCAGCTGGCTTTCACCGTCGGTGCTGGACTGTCGATCATCAGCGTGGTCGGCGTCCTCTTCGTGCGGGGGTCCGGCGCACGCAGGGCGTCGCAGGCCGTTGTGCACTGAGCACGCCGGGGTGCACCACGTCGACGACTGAGCGCCGGTGGCCCGCCTCATGCGTGCTGGTGCTCAACCGGCCGTGGACAACAGCGCTTCTCCGGCCTGCTCGGTCGGGAACTCCGGCCCTCGAGCGTCGAGGGCTGGGCGACGCCGGGCAGCTGGTCCAGGCTCATCATGTCCCCGACGACGAACACCTCGAGGCGGGAGAGCGTGCCCGTCGCGATCTGCAGCTGCGCTGCCACGTCGGCCTGCGTCATCCCGGCCCGCCCCCGCAGCCGGCCACGTTGCTCGGATACGCGGTGAACGCTTCTGGGACGGTCGGCCGCAGTGAGGAAGGCTTCGAGGGAGAGGCCCACGGCGTGAGCGAGGTCGGACATCGGCTCGGTGGGCACGGCCCGGCCCCGTTCCCGACGCGCGAGTGCGCTGTGGGAGATGGGTAGGTGGGCCGCCCGGGCGCGGTGGGACAGCCCACGGTCACGCCTGAGCTGGGCCAGCCCGGCAGCACGCGACCGGTGACCGGAGCCTCCCCGACCAGGTCGTCCAACCGGCCGGGCTGGACCTTGAGCAGGCGCGCGAGGTCCTCTCGCGCGTTCCAGGACGGGCGTGTGAGTCCGGCCTCCCATCGGGACACCGCTGAGCGGTCACACCGAGCCGCAGCGCGACCTGGCCGCTGGTCAGGCCAGCGGCCAGGCGCGCTGCCCGCAGTCGCGATTCCCGGAGGACGTTCCGCAGGCTCAAGCGATCCAGGGGGATCGAGCTGCATGACCGCCGCGGTGCGCGGGTGCGCCAGTGGGTGCGGGCGAACCCCTCGTTCCCAGCGGACCACTGTGGTCTCGGTAACCCCCAGTCGCACCGCGGCCTTCGGCACGGACAACCCGAGCTCGACCCGCCAGGCGGTCAAGGCCTGAGCCAGGAGGGAGACCTGCTCAGGCCCGGCGGTGACCTGAGCTGCGCGGAGGCGTGTGGGCGGGAACCCGACCACAGCTCAGCGGTGCTGGAAGGACGCGGGCCGCTTCTCGACGAAGGCCTTCATGCCCTCGCGCTGGTCGGCCATCGCGAAGGTCGAGTAGAACAGCCGCCGCTCGAAACGCACACCTTCGGCCAGGGTGGTCTCGAATGCGCGGTTGACTGCCTCCTTGGCCATCATCGTGACCGGCTTGGACATGCCGGCGATCGTCGCGGCGACGGCGAGCGCCTGCTCGAGCAGCTCGTCGGCGGGGATGATGCGGGCGACCAGCCCGGCCCGCTCGGCCTCGGTGACGTCCATGTTCCGTCCGGTCAGGCACATGTCCATTGCCTTGGCCTTGCCGATGGCGCGGGTCAGCCGCTGCGATCCGCCGATGCCGGGGATGACCCCGATCTTGATCTCGGGCTGCCCGAACACTGCTGTGTCGGCGGCCAGAAGGATGTCGCACATCATCGCCAGCTCGCAGCCCCCGCCCAGGGCATACCCGGCGACCGCAGCGATCAGCGGTGTGCGCACGCCCGCGAGGGTGTCCCAGGCGCCGAACCACTGGCCGGTGTAGACGTCGGCGAAGGTCTGCTCGGCCATCTCCTTGATGTCGGCCCCCGCGGCGAAGGCCCGGGGAGAGCCGGTGATGACGATGGCCCCGACGGCGGGGTCGGCGTCGAGCTCGCCGAGGGTGTGGGTGAGCTCGGTCATCAGCTCGGTGTTGAGCGCGTTCAGCGCCTTGGGTCGGTTGAGGGTGACCAGTACGACCCGGTCGTGACCTTCGGGATCGCGGTCGACGCGGATGGTCTGCAGGTCGGTCATGACTGGGTCGCGGTGGCGGTGCGCTCGCGCAGGACGTTGATGACGGTGGAGAAGTCCTGCCCGGCGCGGTCGGTGGTGGCCAGGTCGCCGTAGACCTGGGCGGCGAGGCGGCCGAGCGGGGATCCCAGACCTCCGGCGTCCAGGGCGGTGGTGGCCAGGCCGAGGTCCTTCGCCATGAGGGCGACGGCGAAGCCACCCTGGTAGTCGCGGTTGGCTGGGCTGGTGGGCACGGGGCCGGGGACCGGGCAGTTGGTGTTCAACGCCCAGCACTGGCCGGTGGCGGTGCTGGAGACCTCGAACAGTGCCTCCTGGGACAGGCCGAGGGATTCGGCCAGCACGAAGGCCTCAGCCACCCCGATCATCTGGATGCCCAGCAGCATGTTGTTGCACAGCTTGGCGGCCTGCCCGGCGCCGCTGCCCCCGCAGTGCACGATCTTGCGACCCATGGCCTCGAGCACCGGCCGGGCGGCATCGACGTCGGCGTCGGCGCCCCCGACCATGAACGTCAGGGTGCCGTTGGTGGCCCCGGTGGTGCCTCCGGACACGGGTGCATCCAGGGCGCGCTTGCCGGCTGCGTGAGCGGCTTCGACTGCCTTGCGGGCATCGGCGACGTCGATGGTGGAGCAGTCGATGAACAAGGCGCCGGCCGGTGCGGCGTCCAGCAGTCCACCGGAGTAGGTGGACAGCACGTGGCGGCCGGCCGGGAGCATGGTGATGACCACGTCGGCGCCGCGAGCGGCCTCGCCCGCGTCGGTGGCCACCGTCACCCCGGCATCGCGGGCTGCGGCCAAGGCCGGTTCGGCGAGGTCGAATGCCTGCACCCGGTAGCCGGCGCGCACCAGGTTGGCCGCCATGGGCCCACCCATGTTGCCCAGGCCGATGAAGGCGATGACGCCGGATGCCCCGGCAGGGACGGGCCGGTGTGCGGGTTCGGCCGCAGGGGTGGTGGTCATCAGGACTCCTTGGTCGTGGGGCTGCTGGGCTGGGGGATCTGCAGCTCGCGATCGCCGAGGTCGGCGAAGTAGGCCTCGACGTCGGCGTCGGTGACCTCGCCCAGTTCGGCGGGCAGCCAGCGGGGGGTGCGGTCGCGGTCGATGACCTGGGCGCGGATGCCTTCGGGGAAGTCGTGCCCGGCCAGGCTGCGGGCGGAGACCCGCAGGTCCCGCTGCAACGTCTGGCTGACGTCCTCGTCGCCGGCCGCCGCGCGCAGGGCGCGGAGGCTGACCTTCAGAGCGGTGGGGGACAGCGATCGCAGCCGTTCCGCGGTGGCTCGTGCTCGTTCGTCGGGGTGGGCGGCCAGCGACCCGAGGATGTCCTCGATGCGGTCGGCTGCGTAGCAGGCGTCGATCCACTCGCGTTGCGGTTGAAGTTCGCAGGGCTCGTCGGGTTCGGTGCTCAACGCCCGCAGTGCTGCGCCGGGGTCGGTGGTCTCGAGGGCCGCGAGTGCCTGCTCCCAGCGGGCGGCCGGGATGAAGTGGTCGGCGAAGCCTGCGTAGAGCGCGTCGGCGGCGACCATCCGGTCCCCGGTGAGGGTCAGGTGGGTACCGACCTGCCCAGGTGACCGGGACAACACGAACAGGCCGCCCACGTCGGGGGTGAACCCGATGCCGACTTCGGGCATGGCCACGACGGAGTCCTCGCGGACCACCCGGTGACTGGCGTGGACTGCCAGGCCGACACCGCCGCCCATCACGATGCCGGCCATGAAGGCGACCACCGGTTTGGGGTAGGTGGCCAGGGTGGCGTTGAGCCGGTACTCATGAGCCCAGAACTCGAGCGAGGTGTCCGTGCCGGCGCGGGCGTCGTCGTAGATGGCCCGGATGTCTCCGCCGGCGCAGAAGCCACGCTCACCCTCTCCGGTGAGCACCACGACGCGGACCTCCGGGTCGGCGCGCCATCGGTCCAGGGCGTCCTGCAGCAGTCCGACCATCGGGTGCGAGAGGGCGTTGATCTGGCGCGGGCGGTTCAGCGACAGCCGACCGACGCCGTTGTGCACCGAGACCAGCACGGAGTCCAGCTGGTCCTTGCTCACGCCGCTGTCCCCAGCAGGGCGCGGCCGACGATGAGCTGCATGACCTCGTTGGTGCCTTCGAGGATCTGGTGGACCCGCAGGTCACGCACGATCTTCTCCAGGCCGTACTCGGCGAGGTAGCCGTAGCCGCCGTGCATCTGCAGGGCGTCGTTGGCGACGGCGAAGCTGGCGTCGGTGACGAACTTCTTGGCCTGGGCGCACAGCTGCTGGTAGCCCGGTTCGCGCGTGTCCAGCGCCGATGCCGCGCGCCACAGCAGCATCCGGGCCGCCTCGAGGTTGATCGACATGTCCGCGACCCGGAACTGCAGCGCTTGCATGGAGGCCAACGAGCGCCCGAAGGCGCGTCGGTCCTGCAGATGGCTGATGGCCTTGCTCAGCGCCGCCGTCGCGCCACCGAGCGAGCTGGCGGCGATGTTGACGCGCCCGCCGTTGAGTCCGGACATGGCGATCTTGAACCCATCGCCTTCGTCACCGAGCCGGTCGGCGGCGGGGACCCGGACGCGGTCGAGGACGACCTGCCGGGTGGGCTGGGCGTTCCAGCCCATCTTGACCTCGTTGGGTCCGAAGGACAGGCCGGCGCTGTCGGCCCCGACGATGAAGGCGGTGATTCCGCGGGAGCCGGTGTCCTCGGTGCGAGCCATCACGACATAGGTGCCGGCTGCGCCGGCCCCGGAGATGAACTGCTTGACCCCGGTCAGCAGGTAGTCATCGCCATCGCGCACAGCCCGGGTGGCGATGGCTGCGGCGTCGGAGCCGGCGTCGGGCTCGGTCAGGCAGTAGCTGCCCAGGCTGGTCATCGTGCACAGGTCGGGCAGGTAGGCGGCACGCTGCTCGGGGTTGCCGAACTCGTCGATCATCCAGGCGACCATGTTGTGGATGGAGACGTAGCTGGCGATCGAGGGGCAGCCGGTGGCCAACGCCTCGATGATCAGGGCGGCGTCCAAGCGCCCCAGACCGGAGCCGCCGACGTCCTCGTTGGTGTAGATGCCGCCCATGCCCAGCTCGGCGGCTTCGCGCAGCACGTCGATCGGGAAGTGCTTGTTCTTGTCCCACTCCACGGCGTGCGGGGCGATCGTCTTGGCGGCGAAGTCGTTGACCATGCCGGCCAGGTCCTTCTGGTCTTGCGAGAGGGCGAACACCCGTACTCCTCATCTCGACAGCGACACTCAAGTGTCAGCGACTGTCACAATGCTATCGAAGGGGTCCTTGGAAGTCCAAGCACTGCCGGATGGTCCCGTCCGTCGCACCGAGACCGAGCGGTCCGGGGCGCCCGCGGGTCGGGCCGCAGCGCCGACCCCGGGCGGCCACGGGTCAGGCGGGAACGCCGATCTTGACGTTGACCTGCTTGATCTGAGTGAAGGACTCGAGCATCCCTTCCAGGGAGAACTCCCGGCCGATGCCGCTGCCCTTCATGCCGCCGTAGGACTGACCGACCAGCTGCCCTCCACCCTGGTTGACCTGCACCCAGCCCGAATCGACCTTCGCTGCAGCCCCCAGAGCGCGGTCCAAGTCGTGGCACCACAGGTAGGCGGCCAGGCCGTAGTGGCTGTCGTTGGCCATGGCGAGCACCTCGGCCTCCTCCCGCCACGGGATGACGACCATGACCGGGCCGAAGATCTCCTCCCGGGCCAGCCGCCAGGTGTTGTCGGCTCGGGAGAACACCGTGGGGCCCAGGTACAGCCCCTCCAGGTCGCCGGGCACCTGCTCCTGACCGTCGAGGGCGACGGTGATGTCGCTGCGCGCACGCCCTTCGGCCACGTAGTCGCACACCCGATCGAACTGCTTGCGGTTGATCAGCGCACCCATGTCGGTGGCCTCCGCCAGCGGGTCGCCGACCACCAGCTGGCGCAGCCGGCCCACCACGCCATCGAGGACCTCGTCGTAGATGTCCTCGTGCAGGAACAACCGTGACCCCGCAGTGCAGGACTGGCCCTGCCGGGTGAACCGCATCGCGGTCACGATGCCCTCGACGGTGTCGGGGCCGGCGGCATCCGGCCACACGATGCTCGGGCTCTTGCCCCCCAGCTCCAACGACACCGGGGCCAGCCGCCCGCCGGCAGTCTCCCCCACGGTGCGCCCCACCGCGGTCGACCCCGTGAAGCTGACCTTGTCCACCCCAGGGTGGGCGACCAGTGCGGCCCCGCACTCGGTGCCGTACCCGGTCAGCACGTTGACCACCCCCGGGGGCAGGTGCTCCGCGCAGAGCTCAGCCAGCCGCAGCACCGTCAACGGTGCGTCTTCGGCGGCCTTGACCACGATCGTGTTGCCTGCCGCGATCGCTGCCGGGATCTTCATCCCGGCGATCATCAGCGGGGAGTTCCACGGCAGGATGGCCCCCACTACGCCCAGCGGCTGGCGGATGGAGTACTGCAGCTGGCCATCGCCGGCCGGCAGCACCACACCCTTCACCTCGGTGGCGACCCCGGCGAAGTAGCGGAACAGGTTGGCCAGCGTCTGGCTCTCCGGCCGGGCCTGCGTCCGCAGCGCATTGCCGGTGTCGGCAGCGGTGAGCAAGGCCAGCTCCTCGGCGTGGGCGCTGATGCTGGCACTGATGGCCAGTAGCGCCTGCTGGCGGGCCGCGGCCGGCAGCGCACGCCACGACGGCAGCGCTGCCCGGGCAGAGGTCACGGCGGCGTCGACGTCGACGGCGCCACCCCGCGGCACACGCCCCAAGGTGGTCCCCGTACGAGAGGGGGAGAACACCTCGATCCACTCCCCCGAGGCGGCCTCGACGGTTCGCCCGCCCACGTGCATGCCGACGTCGCCGCGGGCCAGCAGCGCCTCCAAGGTCAGCGGAGCGACGGTCATGGGTGCCTCCCGGGCAGTCGGTGCAGATGATGGGGCCAACCACGGTCGGTTGTGCCGCCGCCCACATCCTGGGTGTGCACAGGACTGCAGTCGATGACGAAACCTGCAGCGGGGATCTGCACTACAGTGCATCCCTCAGGGACCGTGAGGAGGTCGAGGTGAGCGCTTCGGTCGACCCCACCGACGTGCTGGTCCTCGTAGCCGTGGCCCGGGGCCGCACCCACACCGCCGCGGCGTCGGCCTTGGGGATCAACCACACGACCGTGGCCCGCCGGCTACGCGCTCTTGAACGCGCAGCCGGGGAGCGACTGCTGGTCAGTGCCGCCGGCGGCTGGGAGCTCACCGCAGCCGGCCGCCGGATGCTGCAGGTCGGCGAGGCGATCGAGGCCGCCTTGGCCACCGCCCCGGGCCGGGACAACACCGCCGAGCAAGGCCTGCGTGGTCTCGTTCGGGTGTCATCCACCGAGGTGTTCGGCATCACGGTGGTCGCCCCGGCACTGACCAGCGTGCGCACACGCCATCCCGCCGTCAGCTTCGAGCTTGCCTCGGTCACCCGCCCCACGCCCACGTACGGACCGGCCGCCGACCTCGACATCGGAGTGACCCGACCCCCGTCTCAGCGGCTGGAGGTGCGCAGGCTCGGTGACTACGACCTCGGTCTGTACGCCAGTGCCGCCTACCTGGACACCCACGGGACGCCCCGCACTCTGACCGACCTGGACGGGCACACTCCGATCTACTACGTGGAATCCATGCTGCAGGTCTCCGACCTGGACCTCATCGAGCGGCTCTTCCCCCGCCGCAGTTCTTTGGTGGGGGCCACCAGCGTTCTGGCCCAACTGGAGATGGCCCGTCGCGGAGCAGGGGTGGCGCTGCTGCCGGTGTACTTGGCCGACGGTGAGCCCTCCCTGCAACGGGTGCTGCCCGAGCAGGCCCGAACCCGGTTGACCTACTGGATGAGCGCACGACCGGAGAACCTGCGGCGCAGCGAGGTGCTGGCTGCAGCCACTTCCATCGAGCAGCACGCCGCACGCGTGCTGCTCGACCCCGGTCCTGCCACCCGCCGCCCCCGCTCCTGATCCGTCGCGCTGCGACCTTGACCTGCAGCGGCCCTACGGCACGGCGGCCGGCCGGTGCACCCGTGCAGACGAGTTGTGCCGGGACGGTCATCGACAGCCGCGACCCACGCACGCAGGGTCGACCCTGCAGCGCACCGCCCGGTGCGCGCGGTCGACGAGGAGAGCTCGTGCGCGACGCGGTCATCTGCCAAGCAGTCCGGACACCGGTCGGGCGGCGCAACGGGGGCCTGTCCGGCACGCACCCGGCTGATCTCTCCGCGACCGTCCTGATGGCCCTGGCCGAGCGCACCGGTCTGGACCCGGCTGTGGTGGAGGACGTGTTCTGGGGCTGCGTCACCCAGGTCGGGGAGCAGACCCTCAACATCGGGCGGACCGCCGTGCTGGCCGCCGGCTGGCCGACGTCGGTACCGGCCACGACGATGGACCGCCAGTGCGGCTCGTCCCAGCAGGCCTTGGCCACAGCCGCAGCCACGGTGATCAGCGGACAGGCCGACGTCGTGGTCGCCGGCGGCGTGGAGTCGATGAGCCGGGTACCCATGGGGTCCACCGTCGGGGCGGGGGAACATTCGCAGCCCTACTCCCCGCTGTTCCACCGCAGGTTCCCTGATGCCCCCCATCAGGGGCTCGCTGCCGAGATGATCGCCGCCCGCTGGTCGCTGTCGCGCCAGCAGCTCGATGAGTTCGCCCTGGCCTCCCACGCTCGCGCTGCGCACGCCCGCGACGCCGGGGCCTCGAAGTCCGAGATCGCCGCGGTGTCCACCGACGGCGGCACGGTGAGCGTGGACGAGGGCATACGGCAGGGCGGAACTGTGGCGTCCCTCGCGCAGCTGCGGACCCCGTTCCAGGCTGACGGCGTGGTCACTGCCGGCAACGCCAGCCAGATCTCCGACGGGGCCGCTGCCTTGTTGATCACCACGAGCGAGCGCGCGCGGGGGCTGGGTCTGACGCCGATGGCCCGCATCCACACCACCGTGGTCGCAGCGGATGACCCCGTCTGGATGCTGACCGCTCCGGTACCGGCGACGCAGCGCTTGGTGCAACGTTCAGGGGTGGCCCTGGCCGAGATCGACACGTTCGAGGTCAACGAGGCATTCGCGTCGATCCCGTTGATGTGGCTGGCCGAGACCGGAGTGGATCCGGCGCGCGTCAATCCCGACGGCGGTGCGATCGCCCTGGGCCACCCGCTGGGGGCCAGCGGCGCGCGGTTGATGACCACCCTGGTGCACCGGTTGGTGGCCACCGGGCAGCGCTTCGGCATGCAGACGATGTGCGAGGGCGGCGGGCAAGCCAACGCCACGCTGGTGGAGAACCTCCAGCGCTGATTCGCACTGCTCCCCTGGCGGCTGCGGACGCGACCGCCAGGGGAGCGGCTCGCTCAGGGCCGGGTGCTGCTGAGTCCAGGAGTGTCCGACTCCGGGCACACGAGGATCTTGACGTGCTCGATCTGTCCGTGCCCCGGGCGCAAGGCAGCGACCGCGGCCGGCACCCCGGCCAGACCGGTCCAGCCGGTGACCATCAAAGCGGGGTCGAACCGTTCAGCCTGCAGGTGCTCGGCCGCGCGCCACAACGCTTCATAGCGCCGCTCGGTGCGGGCCGGGCCGGTCACGAAGAGCAGGGTCGCGTTCTTGATGACTGCGGTCATCGTGCGCAGCTGGTCAGGGCGGGTGTTCGATCCAACGACCCCAAAGACGGTGTGTGCTGGGCACCGATCGATCAGGCCGGTGAGCAGCCCGGGCGCCGCGGAGGCCTCGATGACCACGATGCGGGCGCCGGGCGCCTGCGCTTGCACGGTGTCCACCGGGTCGGCGTCGGCGGGGTCCACGACGTGGGTGGCGCCGTAGGCCAGGGCCAGCTCCCGTCGCACGGAGGAGGGGTCCGAGACCACGATCGGCGAGATGGAGCGGGCCGCGAGTTCGACCACTGCCCCCAGCCCGACCGGTCCGGCGCCGGTGACCAGGGCGGCGTCCCCAGGACGCGGGTCGGTCCGCAGCACGCCGTTGACGCCGGTGGCGATGGGCTCCAACGTGGCGGCCAGGAGGGGGTCCGTGCCGGGCGGGAGCTTCACGTGCCCGGAACCACCGACGATGGCCTCCTCGCCCAGCCCACCGGGGTAGTCGTTGGAGTAGCCGACGGTGCGCATCACCCCAGCTCCGTCCACCACCCACGGCAGCGTGAAGATGACGTCGTCCACCTGGAAGCCGCTCACGTCGGCGCCGACCTCGAGGACTTGGCTGGTGAACTCGTGCCCCATCACCAGCGGCCGAGCCGGGTCGAAGTCGAAGCTCAGGGTGCCGGCGGCCCGGTTGGCGGCCAGGAAGTCCTCGGTGTGGGTGATGGCTGACAGGTCGCTGCCGCAGATGCCGTTGGCCAGCGGGCGGACCCGGATCTGATCAGACCGTAGCGCCGGCAACTCGACATCGGTGACCGTGAACTCTCCCTCGTGCAGAACAGCTGCTCGCATCAGGCTCTCCCCCCAGCTCGGACAATGTGCCGCACACTGCCATCTGGCACAGACTGACGCATGCGGATCGGTCTCGGTAGGGTTCGGGCATGGCGGCCGATGCAGCGGTGCAGACCTCTCCCGAGACCATCGGTCGACGGGAGCGCAAGAAGGTCCAGACACGGACTGCGCTGCTGGCAGCGGCGGCCGAGCTGTTCACCGCCCAAGGTTTCGACGCCACCACCGTCGACCAGATCGCTGACGCAGTCGATGTGTCCCAGCGGACGTTCTTCCGGTACTTCCTCACCAAGGAAGACGTTGCGCTGGAGCCAGTACGAGCCGTTGAAGGCCGGTTCCTGGAACTGCTGCGCCTGCGGCCGCCCACGGAACCTCCGCTGCAGGCTCTGCGGAGGAGCAGTGCGCTCACGTGGCAGGCGTTGCGAGAGGAGAGGCTCGACGAGCAGCACGCGGTCGCTGTCGCGCTGCTGTCCGCCAACCCTGGGCTGGCCGCCACAGACGCACACCGGTCAGAGGCGCACCGTGCAGCGATGGTGGAAGCCCTTACCCATCACCGGGGCACCACGCGTGGACTCGCCGAGCTGGTGGTCGAGGTCTTCTCGTCGGCGCACCGGGTCGCCCAGCGGCGGTGGGCCGAATCGGGGTCGGCCAACTTGGACGACTTGGCCGGCGAACTCGACTCGACGCTCGACCTGCTCCCTGAGGTCCTCGAGACGACCTGACAGCCGCGAGGGAGCAGCCGGCGGGTGGGTCGCCGCCATCAGCCGTTGATCGCGGCGACGAGACCGCCGGCGACGAATCTGGCGAGCATGCCGGGCTCGGCCCGCGCCGGTGCGACGGTCGTCGCCCGCGCGGCACCTGCCCGGCGGGCGCCGCGGTCGGGGTGCTCGACCTCGGCCAGCTGATCGGTCGGGACATCAGCCAAGGCCACGACGCCGTCCTGCACGGTCATCCGGATGAGGGTGAGGGCTCCTAGCCTCACTGCCGTCCGCACCCGCTCGCTCGCCGCATCGGGGAACACGCGCCGGGCCAGCTGGTGCAGCAGCGCATCCACCGGCGCCTGCGACTCGGAGAACCAGGGGTCAGCCGCATCGCTGAGCTGCGCCACCACGTTCAGCCAGGCCCGGCCGTAGACCGGGTGGTCGACCAGCAGGTGTCGGTAGGCGTCGGCGAGGACGGCCACCAGGTCCGCGGGGTCTGGCTGCCCGGGAGCCTCGAGCAGTCGCTGGATGTGGGCGGTGATGGTGGCGTTCACGGCGAGGCCGTAGCGCTCGACGGCGGCCACCACGAGGGCTTCCTTGGAGCCGAAGTGGTAGTGGACGGCGGCCGGTGCGACTCCCGCCTCCCGGTTGATGGCGCGGACGGACACCGAGTCCACGCTCTGCGTGGTGAACAGCCGCAAGGCTGCCTCGATGAGGGCGGCGCGGGTGGCGTCCCCGTCGGCTGCGCCCCCCCGGGGGCGGGCTACCACGCCTGTACTCCCACGTTGGATCCTCCTCTGCCGGTGCACCCTGGTGCACACCCTGACACACCGCATCTGCAGTTTTCGTCATGCAATCACCTGATCGATTCGATTGACCGAATCACGCGATCGAACTTACTGTGCCCGCAGTCACACAAAGTGGCTCCCTGACGTAGGAAGGCACGCCATGAGCGCGAGCACCGGGGTGGGCCCCGTGAAGCCCAACAACGACATCGAGGTCGTCGGTCGCCCCGAGGCCGGCACGGTGGTCGACGCGGCCACCGGCGAGGCTCCCCCGACCCCCGCCCGGTCCACCGGTTACTGGATCGGGGTCCTGGTGATCCTGGCGCTCCTGTCCGAGGAGGTGGCCTACGCCTTCAACCTGGTCACCCCGGCTCTGCCCCAGATGGCCACCGCTTTCGGCACCACGCAGATCGCTTGGGTCTCCACCTTGTTCTCCCTGGCCGGCGCCATCAGCGCCCCGCTGATCGGCAAGCTGGCCGACCGGCAGGGCAAGAAGAAGTGGCTGCTGATCACCGCCGGCGCCATGGCCGTGGGTTCGGCCATCGTCGCCCTTGCGCCCACCTTCGAGATCGCCCTCGTGGGCCGGACCATCGAGGGCTTCGGCATCGCCATCGTGCCGATCACCTACTCGCTGATGCGGGACATCTTCCCGAAGAAGTTGATGGCCCTGGCCGTCAGCGTGGCCACCGCCGGCATCGGCATCACCACCATCGTGGGCCCCATCTTCGCCGGCCTGCTGATCGACAACTTCGGGTACCGGGGCGTGTTCACCGCCCTGGCGGTCTTCCCGGTCGTCATCGGAGCCGCCCTGTTCTTCGTGGTGCCCGAGACCCCCATCCGGGTCCGCACCTCCATCGACTGGGTCGGCGGCCTGCTGCTGGGTGCCAGCATCGGTGTGCTGCTCTACGCGCTGGGCGAAGGGGCGACCTGGGGCTGGGACTCGGCGACGTTCGTGCTGGTGGCCGGGCTGGGTGTGCTGCTGCTGGTCGGCTGGGGCTTCTACGAGCGTCGGATCACCGAGCCATTGATCGACCTCGTCGTGCTGCGCAGCCGGGGCGTCGTCACCACCGTCATCGCGCAGTTCACCGGTCAGGCCGTCATCGTCATCCAGTTCGTGCTGCTGGCCTACATCGTGCAGACCCCGATCGCCCTGGGCCTGACCTACGGCCTCGGCCAGGACGCCAGCTACATGGCCCGCATCACCGCCGTCGCCGGCGTCGCCTCGGTGGCCATGGGCTTCCTCGTCGGCTGGCTGGCCGAGCGCAGCGGCGCCCGACTGCCCAACCTCGCCGGCTTCGCCCTCATGGCCCTGGGCTCGGCGTCGCTGGCCGTCCAGCACGACACCACCGCCTGGATCCTCATCGGCTACCTGGTCTACGGGTTCGGTGGCGGTCTGGTCAGCGCGGCGATCCCCAACCTGGTCATCAGCGCCACTCCGCTGAAGCTCCAGGCGGTGACCGCCACGACGGTGGGGGTCGTCGGCTCGCTGGGCTCGGCGGTCGCGGTCCAGCTGATCTTCGTGATCCTGGGCGGCAACGTCATCAACCTGGTCGAGGGGGCCCCCATCTACGGCGGCGGCGGCTTCACCGCCGTCTACTGGCTGGCCACCGGGCTGGCCGTGGTCGGTCTGGTCGCCACCGCGGTCATGCGCCACGGCCGCCGGCCCGCCTCCGTCGAGGCAGCGGCCTGACCTCGCAGCGCCCGTCCTGACGTCGACTCCGGCCGCCCCCGCGGCCGGAGTCGACGTCGTCCCCCGGCCGGCTCAGCACCGGCACGACCCTGGAAGGCACCCGTGAGCGCCACCTCATCCGCGCCCGTCGTTCGCGAGACCGACGACGACACCGGCACCTCCCCCACCGCCGAACTCAGCCCCGCCCAGGTGCAGGCCCTCACCGACCGGATGGCCCGCTGGCTGCCCGCAGACCCACCGCAGCACCTGCAGGTCAGCCTGCTCTCGGGCGGGCGGTCCAACTTGACCTACGTCCTCACCGACGGCGACCGGGAGTGGATCCTGCGCCGCCCACCGCTGGGCCATGTGCTGGCCACGGCCCACGACATGGGCCGGGAGTACCGCGTGATGTCCGCGCTCGCCGGCACCGACGTGCCGGTGCCGACCACGACCGGGTTCTGCGATGACCCCGGCGTCATCGGGGCCTCCTTCTACGTGATGGACCGCGTGCAGGGCAGCGTCCTGCGCACGGCCCAGGACATGGCAGCCGTCCCCGTCCACCAGGCCCCGGCCCTGGCGACCGCCTTCGTCGACAGCCTCGCCGCGTTGCACGCCATCGACCCCGCCGGCGTCGGACTGGACACCTTCGGCCGGCCCGAGGGGTACCTGCAGCGGCAGGTGCGCCGTTGGGGAACCCAGCTGCAGTCCTCGCTGCACCGCGACGTCGAGGGGTTCGCCGAGTTCGGCGCGGCACTGACCGGAGCTGTCCCGGCCTCCCCGCGGAGCACGGTCGTGCACGGTGACCACCGGCTGGACAACGCCGTGGTCACCCTCGGCGCTCAGCCGCGCGTCGCCGCCCTGCTCGACTGGGAGATGTCCACCCTCGGCGACCCGCTCGCCGACTTGGCCCTGTCCTGGTTGTACTGGGAAGGCTGGGCCGGCATCGACAACCCGATCGCGGCCACCCCGGCAGAGGTGCCGGGGTGGCCTGACTTCGACACCCTCACCGAGCGCTACACGACCATCAGTGGCATCCAGCCCCACCGCACCGCGTGGTACCGGGCCTTCGCCGTCTACAAGTTCGCCGTCATCTGCGAAGGGATCCACCACCGCTACACCAGCGGGCACACCTCCGGCGAGGGCTTCGACCGGATCGGGGCGATGGTGCCCGAACTCGTCGACCGCGGACGTGACCTGCTGACCGCCGACCAGGAGGACTGATGGACTTCGCCTACGACGAGCGCACCCAGCAACTGCAGCAGCAGCTGTGGGACTTCATGCGCGACCACGTCTTCCCCGCCGAGCACACCTTCGAGCCCACCGACCCGCACGCCCCCTTCAGCTGGGAGCGGCCGGCGCTGATGGCGGAGTTGAAGGCCGAGGCCCGCCGTCGCGGCCTGTGGAACCTCTTCCTGCCCCACTCCGAGCACGGGGCCGGCCTGACCAACCAGCAGTACGCCCCGCTGGCCGAGATCACCGGCTGGAGTCCAGCGATAGCACCGGAAGCTCTGAACTGCGCAGCGCCGGACACCGGCAACATGGAGCTGCTGGAACTGGCCGCCGACGCGAAGCAACGTCAGCGCTGGCTGACCCCGCTGCTGGCCGGTGAACTGCGGTCGGCGTTCTGCATGACCGAACCCGACGTGGCCAGCTCCGACGCCAGCAACATCGCCACCCGACTGGAGGCCCAGCCCGACGGCACCTGGCGGCTGCGCGGGCGCAAGTGGTGGTCCACCGGTGTCATGTCCAGCGACTGCCAGCTGCTCATCGTCATGGCGGTGTCCGACCCCGACGCCCCCCGCCACGCCCAGCACTCCATGGTGTGCATCCCGCGTGAGCGCGCCGGTGTCGACGTGCGCCGCGGACTGAGCGTCATGGGCTTCTACGACCAGACCCACGGCGGACACGGGGAAGTCGTGTTCGACGACGTCGTCGTCGAACGCACGGACTTCCTGGGCTCTCCCGGCGAGGGCTTCACGCTCGCGCAAGCACGCCTGGGTCCTGGGCGCATCCACCACTGCATGCGTCTGATCGGGATGGCCGAGCGCGCCCTGCAGCTCATGTGCCGCCGCGCGTCGACCCGGGTGGCCTTCGGGCGGCCGCTGGCCGAGCACGGCACGGTCATGGCCGACATCGCCGATGCACGCGTGAAGATCGACCAGCTGCGGCTCATGGTGCTGCGCACCGCCTGGTTGATCGACACCGTCGGCGCACGCGGGGCAGCCACCGAGATCTCCGAGATCAAAATTGCCGCTCCCACCGTTGCCGAGTGGGTCGTCGAGCGCGCCATCCAGGTGCATGGTGCCGCCGGCCTGACCGCTGACTTCCCGCTGGCGGCCCTGTGGGCGCAGACGCGCGGTCTGCGGTTCGCCGACGGCCCAGAGGAGGTGCACCGGATGGTGCTGGCCCGCCGGGAGCTCAAGCGCCAGACCGCCACGGACGTGACCGGCTCGGCGGCGTCGTCGTGAAGCCAGCCGTGACCGGGGCCCCGACGGGATGGCAGACGCTGCTGGTCAGCCAGGACCAGGGCGTGGCGACGGTGACGCTCAACCGCCCGGACAAGCTCAACGCGCTGTCGCCGGCGATGTTCGACGAACTGCCCCGCGCCCTGCACGCCCTGGGCAGCGACCCGGCAGTCCGGGTGGTCATCCTCACCGGAGCCGGACGGGGGTTCTGCGCGGGGATGGACCTCACCGAGGCCGCCACACTGCCCGAACGCGCCACCCCCGACCTTGCGGCCGCGCAGGAACGGTGGGGGGCGGCGACGCTGGCCATGCGCGAGATCACCGTACCGGTGATCGCCGCGGTCAACGGGCCGGCTGCCGGAGCCGGCTTCAGCTTGGCGCTGGCCGCGGACGTCCGGGTGGCGGCACCGACGGCGGTGTTCAGTGCCGCGTTCATCCGGATCGGGCTCAGCGGTGGGGACGTGGGGTCCTCCTGGCTGCTGCCGCGCATTGTCGGGCTCGGTCGGGCGAGTGAGATCTTGCTGACCGGCCGCAGCGTGTCCGCCGAGGACGCCCTGCAGATGGGCATGGTCACCAGTGTCGTGGCGGCCGAGGACCTGCTGGGGGCCGCAGGCACCATCGCAGCCTCCATCGCTGCGCACTCTCCCCTCGGCATCCGGTTGACCAAGCAGGTCCTGCAGACCAACATCGACGCTCCCTCGCTGCGGGCAGCGATGGAGCTGGAGAACCGCAACCAGGTGCTGACCATGGCTACCGCGGACATGGCTGAGGCGCTGGCCGCCTTCCGCGCCAAGCGCCCCGCGGTGTACCGCAACCGCTGAGCGGCCACCGGCGCGTGCCCCCGACCCGCGCTCGCCGACGTCCCCCCGAACGACCACGACGGGCCCCCGCCGCTGGCGGGGACCCGTCGTCGTGCTCTGCGCGGGTTACTGCTGGGCGACCATCTCCCGCACCGTGTCGGCAATCAGCTCAGCCGTGGGCAGCAGGGCCTCCTCCAGCGCGATGATCTGGGGGGCGACTGCGTCCATCCCGGCGAGCCTGCGGGCCCGCACCGGGCCTATCTCGCCCTTGCCCGAGGCTTCGGCGATGCCGGCGACCACTTCGGCGCCGGGGCCCGCGGTGAGGGCCGCGTCGTGCAGCACCAACACCTTGCCGGTCTTGTCCGCGCTCGCCAGAACGGTCTCCCAGTCCAGGGGCACCAGCGAGCGCAGGTCCACCACCTCGACGTCGATGCCCTCTCCGGCCAGCTGCTCGGCGACCTCCATGGCCCGCTTGTACAGGTAGCCGTAGGTGATCAGCGAGATGTGGCTGCCCTCGCGGGCCACCTTGGCCTTGCCGATCGGGATGATGAAGTCGTCCTCCACGGGCACCATGCCGCGGTCGAACTGCAGCGGGAACACCTGGTGGTACAGAACCGGGTTGGGGTCACGGATGGCGGCCTTGAGCAACCCCTTGGCGTCGGCGGCGGTGGCCGGGACGACGACCTTGAGGCCGGGGAAGTGCATACCCAGCACCTCGATGTTGGTGCCGTGCTCGGGGCCGCTGCCGGCGTTGGGGCCGATCGGGGCGATGATGACGCCGGGGATCTGGTCGAAGACGCCGCCGTGCATCTCGTTCCACTTGCCCAGCTTGTGGTAGACCTCGTCGCCGCCGATGAGGGTGAACCCACCGAAGCCCAGCTGCAAGACCGGTCGGGCGCCGGCGATGGAGGCACCGACCACGGCCCCGCACATGAACGCCTCGGTGATGCCGGTGTTGAGCACCCGCCGGTAGCCGAACTCGTCGGCCAGCCCCCGCTCGCCGCCGAACCAGCCACCGTTGGCGATGCCCTGACCGAGCAAGAACACCTCCGAGTCGCGCCGCATCTCCTCCACGATGGCCATGCCCACGGCCTGTGCATAGCGGGTGCGCACCAGCTCACGGCCTTCCAGGGAGGACTCCACGGGCTGGTCGTAGTCGATGAAGACGTCGCGGCCGAGCACCTCGACCCCGGCGACCGGGGCTGCCAAGGCGCGCTCGTAGGCCGCCTGCACGTCGCTGACGGCCTGCTGACGGATCTGCTCGCGCTCTTCCTCGGGCAGGTAGTCGGCGTGGACCTCCAGCGGGTCGCGGTACCCGACCAGGTCGGGGCGGTCCTCGGGGGTGGGCACACCGAAGGCGTGCGGGCCGACCCGGTAGGTGCGGGCTTCGATGACTGTGGGGCCTTCGCCGGCACGGGCGCGGGCGACCGCCTCGCTGACGGCGCGGTGGACCGCGAGGGCGTCCTGCCCGTCGACGTGCACTCCGGGCACCCCGTAGGCCGAGGCGCGCTCGGCGACGGTCTTGGTCGGGCTGTGTGCGCCGAAGGGCTCGTTGACCGACACGTCGTTGTTCTCGCAGAACAGCACCATCGGCAGCTTCCAGGTCGCGGCCTCGAGCAGCGTCTCGTGGAAGGTGCCGCGAGCTGCAGTGCCGTCACCGAAGTCGGCCAGTGCGACCCGGTGGCCGCCGCGTACCCACTCGGCGAGCGCGGCGCCGCCGGCGAGGGGGAACACCGAGCCGAGGGTGGCCCCCTCACCCATCAGGCCGATGGCGGGGTCGGCCCAGTGCGGCACGCCCGCGCCCTTGCCCCGGGTGGCGCCGGTGGTGCGGGCCAACAGGTCGCCGAACAACCGGTCCAGGTCCAGGCCCTTGCCGATCGCCCACGTGACACCGCGCCCCTGGTAGAACAGGTAGTCGTCGGTGGCCAGGGCTGCTACCGCGCCGGCGGCCGCGCCTTCCTGTCCTTCGCCCGGGTGCCACCAGCCGTCGAACCGGGTGGTCTTGAGGTGGACCTTCATGAGGTCCTCGACGGCTCGGCTGAGGGCCATCGTCGTGAAGATGCGTCGGGCGAGGTCCGCATCGACGGTGTCCACCGCCGGGATGGCGGTGGTGGGGGTGGCGGTCACGAGGTCTCCTGGGGTTGGCAGGTGCGGCGGGGTCTGCGGTGCGTCCAGTGCAGGGGCGGTCGGGGTCGCTGGACCGCCGGAGGCAGTACGGCGGCGCTCAGGCCGCGGTGGGGGGCCCGTATTCGGTGGACGACCAACGCTGGAGCCGGTCGCGGACGGCTACCAGGTAGCGGATCGGCTCGCCCCCGTCGACGGCGCGGTGATCGAAGGTCAGGGACAGGTCCAGCACAGAGCTGATGCGCACCTCTTCGCGCCCGTCGCCGTGCTGCACCACGACGGGTTCGCGCCGCATCCCGGGCAGGCCGAGCAGCGCAGTCTGCGGCGGGTTCAGCAGGGCTTCGGCGCGCAGCGATGGGCCGATGGCACCGGGGTTGGACAGGGTGAAGGTGCCCCCGGTCAGGTCGCTGAGCTCCAAGGAGCCGGTCTTGGCCCGATCCGCCAGGTCGGCGATGGCCGATGCAAGCTGCACCACGCCCAGGCGCTGGGCGTTGCGGATGACCGGGACGACCAGACCGCCGGTGGTGTCCACGGCGATGGACAGGTTGACCGGTTGCCAGCGCAGCAGGGCCGCGTCGGTGAACGTGGAGTTCAGATCGGGGTGTTCGGCGAGGGCGTCGACGGCGGCCCGGGCGATGAAGGACTGCACCGAGAGCTTGGGCTCACCCACCGCGGTGCGCTCGGTGTTGAGAGCGGCCCGGACGTCCAGGACGCGGGTGAGATCGACGCGGACATCGGCGGTCAGGCTGGGCACTGCGGCGGCAATGGCCATGTTGCGGGCGATCGCGCGGCGGCGGGCCCGGAAGCGCACTGCGGTGCCCGGCACGTCCTCATAGCCCTGCGGTGCGTTCTCCAGGGTGCAGGTGCCCGAGCCCGGGGCCTCCGGGTCGGGAGTGCTCACGCGCCGGTGGAGGGCTGGTAGGCGGCCAGGTCTGCGGCCACGTCCTCATCGGTGGCGCCCGGGGCGGCCAGCAGCAGGACGCTGGTCCCCACCTTGACCTCGGTGCCCTCCTCGACGAGGAAACGCACGACTCGGCCGGCGGCCGGGGCCTCGAGCTCGGTGTCGACCTTGTCGGTGCTGACGTCGGCCAGGATGTCGCCCTCGACGACGTCGGCGCCCTCCTTGACGGCCCAGACGTTGATCTCGACGTTCTCGACCGAGCCGCTGAAGGGGATGGAGACCTCGATCAGGGTGCTCATTGCGGATGCCTCTCCGGAGGTGACCAAGAAGGGTCAGTTGCTGACATGTGGCAGTTGCTGACGGGACCATAAGATGAGGGCCACGTCACGTCAACAGCCAGCGCACGGATCGCGCGCGAGCTCGTGTGCCGTCTCGACTCCAGCCATGCACGAACCCGCTCCCACTCCGGGTAGCCGATTGCCCGCGGCGGTCTGATCACGCCGAAGGTGGCGCCGCGGGGTCGGAGGTCCCACCCCGGTGCCGCTTGTTCGTCGTGGGCCCACCGTCGTCGACGGCGGTCCAGAACGCATCGAGCACACCGGCGCAGTACGGGTGCTGCTGCACCAGGTGACCCGCACCACCGAGCACCACGTGTCGTGCCCCCAGCGCCTCGGCGAGGTGACCGCACCCCAGTTCGAAGGCCTCGGAGTGCCCGCCGGACACCACCAAGGTCGGCACACCGAGTGGCCGGTCGAGCAGGTCTGGATGAAGAGTCGGGAGACCGGATCGGCGCAGGAGTGCGGCCGCCTCGCGCATCTGCCGGGGCACCGGGTCCGGGACGGCCGCCTGGGCGCCGACCAACGCGAAGAAGCGCCGCAGGAAGTGCCCTTCGTCCGCGTCGTGCGCATTGGCCGCGACGTCGTCCTCGAGATCCGAGGACGACGGCGCGCCGGGCCCGGCAGATGACGCCACGACGCGGTGACCGAGAACCTCCGCGGCCGAGGTCCACCATCGATCGACGGCCGGTGCCGGGGCGCTTGCACAAGGAGGTGGTTCGAGCAGCACCAGGGAGGCGATGGCCTCGGGGTAGCGGCGGGCGAGGACCAACGCCGGCAACGTCCCCCTCGAGTGCCCGACCAGGTGGACGGGCTCGCCGGCCGCGGCCAGCACCCCCAGGAGGTCAACAACGTCCACCTCGGTGTCCTCGCGGTCGGCTGGAGATGTGGGGTAGTAGCCACGCCTGTCGGCGACCAGCAGCGTGCGGCGGACCGCGACCGGCCGCAGGCCTGACCAGGTGGCCCTTCCGGCAAGGATGGATCCGTGGACCAACAGGGCAGCCGGTCCCGCTTCGCCCCAGGTGTGCACGCGCACGCCGACCCCTCTCGGCAGCAGCTGACATTCGCCGCACCCTGTCACGACGTGTCGTTGTGCCGTACCGTCGCCTTCCGTGACCCAGGACACCGCAGTGGTGGACGTACCTCTGACCGTCGACTCCGTTGGCCCCGCCGGCCGCAAGCTGCTGCGCCTGGAGGTCCGCAACTCCCAGACCCCGATCGAGCGCAAGCCCGAGTGGATCAAGACCCGGATGCGAGTCGGTCCGGCGTTCTCCGAACTGACGTCGCTGGTCAAGCGCGAGGGCCTGCACACGGTGTGCGAGGAGGCAGGCTGCCCCAACATCTACGAGTGCTGGGAGGACCGCGAGGCCACGTTCCTCATCGGCGGCGACCAGTGCACCCGCCGGTGCGACTTCTGCCAGATCGACACCGGCAAGCCCGCCGACTTCGACCGCGACGAGCCCCGCCGTGTGGCCGAGAGCGTCGCCACCATGGCGCTGAAGTACGCCACCGTCACCGGGGTCGCCCGCGACGACCTGCCCGACGGCGGCGCCTGGCTGTACGCCGAGACCGTCCGCCAGATCCACGCGGCCGTGCCCGGGTGCGGCGTCGAGCTGCTCATCCCCGACTTCAACGCCGACCCCGACCAGCTCGCCGAGGTCTTCTCCTCCCGGCCCGAAGTGCTCGCCCACAACGTCGAGACCGTGCCGCGCATCTTCAAGCGCATCCGCCCGGGCTTCCGGTTCGAGCGGTCGCTGGCGGTCATCACCGCCGCCCGCGAGGCCGGCCTGGTCACCAAGTCCAACCTCATCCTGGGCATGGGCGAGGAGCCGCACGAGGTCACCGAGACCATGCAGGCCCTGCACGACGCCGGCTGCGACCTGCTGACCATCACCCAGTACCTGCGCCCCAGCCCCCGGCACCACCCCGTCGTCCGCTGGGTCAAGCCGCAGGAGTTCGTCGACTTCGCCGCGCAGGCCGAGGAGATCGGCTTCCCGGGCGTGCTGGCCGGCCCGCTGGTGCGCAGCTCCTACCGCGCGGGCCGGCTCTACCAGCAGGCCGTCGCCGCCCGCGGGCGCACCCCCGACATCTGACGTGCCGACCGGTCACCCACAGCAAGCGTGACCGGTCGACACGGCACCGCGCCTGCCGGGCCCTGGCTCGCCATCCCGGCCAACGCCCCGCATCAGCTTCGCCGGCAGCGCCCCGTCCCTCATCGGCACCATCAGCCGCTACGGTGACGCGCCCTTCGACGAGAACATCCACACCGAGGTCGTGATGCGTCTCGACGAGCCGCTCCGAGCCGCCGGCACCCTCCCTGCGAGCCCATCCGAGGGCGATCCACTGCCCGCGTTCGATGGACGGCCCACAGCACTCGTGCTCCCACCCGCCCACCTCGACGACGACGTCCACACGGGGAGCTTGCTCGGCCGCGGTCATGGCGTCGACCCTGAGCCGCGACGGACGTCGGTCGCCGGCACCCACACACACCCTCTACCGGGAGAGACGGTTCGTCATGGCGCGTGCGGATCCGAGCGCGAGCCGTCTCACGGCGCAGACCGACGGCGGACTCCTGGTCGAGCTCGCGACGAGCGAGGTCGACGGCCGAACCGGCCTCCGGTATGCAGCAGCCGGGTTGCCCGCCAGGCAGGCGCCTGAGGTCCTGCTCGTGAGTCACCGGCCGGGTTGGCACAGCTACAGCGAGCTCGAACCCGACGACAGCTATCGCCGGCAGAGCGGTGTGCTGGTCACTCTCCGCCTCGCGCAGCAGAGGGTGGTCGACCCGCGGCCTGGTCGCGGCTGAGGACCAGGCAGGTGGCGTCGTCGGGCAGCCCGGTGGGGGACCCGCGCCGCCGCGCCTCGTCCAGCACCGTGCGCGGCACGTCCTGGGCGGTGCCGGCGGCGCGGACCAACCGGCCGACGTCGTCGGCGCTCAGGCCCCGCCCCTCGTGCACCCCGGCGGCCAGCACGCCGTCGCTGAACGCGAGGACGGCCGCGCCCGGGAGCAGCTCCACGGTGCACGTCGTCCGCACGTCGGCCTGGCCCAGCAGCGGCCCCGACGGCAGGCGCAACCGGGTCGCCTCGCGCGTGTCGCCGGTCGACGTCCACAGCTGCGGCGCCCCGGCGAGCACCAGGTCGACCCGGCCGACCCCGCGGTCGGCCTCCAGGAACACCGCGCGCAGGTGGCCGGCGGCACCTGCCCGGGCGAGGACGTCGTCCACGCACCCGACCTGCTCCAGCAGGGTCTGCCCGGTGCGGCGGGCCTGGCGCACCGCGGCCACGGCCAGCGAGGTGTCGGTGGCCGGGACGTCGCTGCCGGCGCACTCCACCAGGCAGGCCGACAGCCGGTCCCCGTCGACCGACCAGTCGAACAGGTCGCTGGTGGCCACGTGCGCCGGCTCGACGAGGCCGGTGACCCGCAGCGGCGGGTGGTGCTGCTCGAGCGGCGGCAGGACGGCCCACTGCCGCTCGGCCGCCACGCTGTAGTCGTAGGAGCGGCGCTGCCGCTCGGCGTGGTCGCTGCTGCCCGTCGCCGCCTGCAGCGCGGTCACCATCGTCGCCGCCACCAGGGCCCACGCGTCGTCGTCGAGCTCCGGGCCGGCGTCGGCGACCTCCAGCACCCCCCAGCGCTGCCCCCGCAGCTGCAGCGGGACGTGCACGCACGTGCCGGACCGCAGCACCTGGGACATCCGGAAGGCGTGCGCGACCGGGGAGGCACCGGCGACCTCCGTGCGGTCGTAGGTGTCGTCGGGCACCCGGAGCCAGCGGTGCTGGTGGTCGACCAACCACAGCCGCACCGCCGAGGCACCGCACCGCGCCGACCACTCGCGGGCCAGCGCCTCGGCCACGCCGTCGGGCGGCGCCTGCGCGCCGGCGACCCCGAGCCACCCCAGCGCGGCGGGGAGGTCGAGCCGGGACGGGGCACCGGGGCCCGGCCGGTCCGAACGGAGGTGGGGCACGTTCGACACGTGCCGCTGGTGCCCGCCTGACCGGCGTCTACTCCTCCGGCGACCGCCCGGTCGCCCCCAGTACGGCGACGAGGGCGGACCGTTCGGCGTCGGGCATGTCGGCGATGGCCCGCTGCAGGTGCTGCACCTGCGCGGCGTCGACCTGCTCGAGCAACCGCCGCCCGGCGCCGGACAACGTGACGCGGACCTCGCGGCGGTCGGACCGGGCCCGCGCCCGGTGCACGACCCCGAACGCGACGAGCCGGTCGACCAGCCGGCTCGCGTTGGAGGGCACCACCCCGAGCACGTCGGCGACCTGCGCGACGGTGGCCCCGGTCTCGAGGCCGGCGATCAACCGCAGGCCCGACAGCTGGACAGGGGTGAGGCCCTCGCCCGCCTCGCGGGCGGCGGCCCCCATCGCCTCGTGGAGCACGCGGGCACCCCGCAGCGTGGCGGGGTCCACGGTCGTGCGGACGTCGAGCACGGCTACCTCCTCCTGCGCTGGGTGGGGCCCTCCCAGCATGCCCGGCCACGCCCGCCGCTTCATTGCGCTCACACAGCAGTTGCGCATACGCAACGACTGGGGGGAGGGTGTGGTTCCCAACCGCACTGCTCGAGTGGAGCCCACCGTGACACCCGTCCCCGAACTGCAGGACCTCAGCCTGGGGCTGTACGACCTGGTGTTCTACGCCTTGGTCGTCGCCGGCTTCGCCCTGTTCGCCTACTTCGTCTACACGTGGAAGACCACGTCCGAGATCGCCCCCAAGTACCGGCCTGCCGTGCTCGCCGGTCTGCTCATCGCCGGGGTCGCGATGCTGTCCTACGCCGTCCTGGCCCTGAAGTGGGACACCGGCTACGACCTGGTCGGCGACGTGTACCGGCCCAACGCCGAGGCCCGCTTCGCCCTCGCCCCGCGCTACATCGACTGGACGGTCACCGTCCCGCTGCTCACCGCCGAGTTCCTCGCCGTCACCACCGTGGTCGGGGCCAAGGCCCGCAGCCTGCGGTTCACCACGATGGCGGCGGCGTTCCTGATGATCATCACCGGCTACTTCGGGTCGCAGGTGCTCTCCCAGGGCCGCAGCACTACCGCCCTGGTCGTCTGGGGGATCATCAGCACGCTCTTCTACGCCTACCTGTACGTCGCCCTCATCGGGGCGCTGCGCTCGTCGATGCCCGAGCTGACCCCGGCCGCCGCGGTCAGCCTGCGCAACGCCGCGATCGTGCTGCTGGGCACCTTCGGGGTCTACCCGCTGGTCTACGCCATCCCGGTCTTCTTCGACACGACCCCCGCGTGGCTGGCCGGCATCCAGCTGACCTACTCCGCCGCCGACGTGCTGGCCAAGGTGGGCTTCGGCGTCCTCGTGCACAAGGTCGCCAAGCTGCGCACCGCCGCCGACGTCGAGGCCGGCCTCACCCCCCACCCGGAGCCGGTCTTCGTCTCCCAGGTGCAGCTGGCCGCGGCGGTCCTGCCGCCCACCACCGGGGCCGCAGCCGCGGCCGAGGCACGGGAGGCGACCGCCACCGGGCGCGCCGCACGCCGGGCATGAGCACCGCCGAGCCGGGGTGGCTGCCCACCAGCCACCCCGGCCGGCCGACCCGGCCCGCGGCCCCCGCCACCGACTGGGCACGGCGGACGTCGACCACCGTCGCCGTGCTGGCCTGCCTGCTCAGCTGGACCGCGTCGTCGTGGGACGGCGGGGACCGCGGCTGGGTGTGGACCGTGGCGGTGGTCGGGCTGCTCGCCGGCATCCCGCACGGCGCGCTGGACCACCTGCAGGCCGCGCGGTTGCTCGCCGCCCGCCGGCCGGCCCCGGCCCCGGCCCTGCTGGTGCTGGCCGCCGCAGCCACGGCCTACGCCGCCCTCGCCGCGGCCGGGTACCTGCTGTTCCGCGCCCTCCCCGGCCCCGCCCTGCTGCTGTTCCTCGCGCTGTCGGTGCTGCACTTCGGCGCCGGCGAGACCGTCGGCTGGGGCGTCGAGCGCGGCGCCCGGCGCGCCGGCACCCTGGTCGTCGGCGCGCTGGTGCTGCTCGTACCGCTGGCTCGCGACCGGTCCCTGACCGGCGAGGTGGTGGCCGCGCTCGACCCCGCCGTCCGGCTGCCCGCCGGCTGGGCGGCGACCGTCCTGCTGGTGGTGCCCGCCGCCGCGGTGCTGGTGGCCGCAGCACTGGCACTGACCGGCCGCACCCGCGCCGCCGCCGAGGTCACCCTGCTGCTGGTGCTGGCCTGCACGACGCCCGCCCTGGTCGCGCTGGCGGTGTACTTCGGCGGGTGGCACGCCGTCCGGCACACCGGTCGACTGCTCACCGAGCACCCCGGGCTGCACCACGTGCTGCGCACCCGCGGCGTCCCGGCCGCGCTCGGCCGGTTCACCGCCCTGGCCGCCCTGCCGACGCTGGTCGTGCTGGCCGGTCTGGGCACGCTCTGGGCCGGTGCGGGCACCCCGGTCGCGGCGGTCGCGGCGACCCTGCCGGTGCTCGCCGCGGTGACCGTCCCGCACAGCCTCGTGGTGGCGTGGGGCGTAGCTTGAGGGCTCAACGACATCCGAGGAGCTGAGCCGTGTCCCGTCCCGTCCTGCAGGTGATCGCCGGCAGCACCCGTCCCGGCCGCAAGGGCATCGCCGTCGCCCGCTGGGTGACCGAGCAGGCGCAAGGTCACGGCGGGTTCGACGTCGAGCTGGTCGACCTCGCCGACGCCGGGCTGCCGGTGCTCGACGAGCCCAACCACCCGCGGTTGGGCCAGTACACGAAGCAGCACACCAAGGACTGGTCGGCCACGATCTCCCGCGCCGACGCGTTCGTGTTCGTCTTCCCCGAGTACAACCACTCCGTCCCCGGCGGGCTGAAGAACGCCCTCGACTTCCTGTTCCACGAGTGGGCCGACAAGGCCGCCGGGCTGGTCTCCTACGGCGGCGTCTCCGCCGGTACCCGCTCGGCTGCCGCGCTGAAGCCGGTGCTCGGCGCCCTGCGCGTCGTCCCGGTCGTCGAGGCGGCCACCATCCCCTTCTTCCAGCAGTTCATAGACGACGACGGCGTCTTCACCGGCAACGCCGAGCTGCAGGCCGGGGCCACCGCGATGCTCGACGAGATCGCCCGGCTGACCGCCAAGCTGCGGGGCCCGCGAGACTGACCGGGTGGACCTGCGCACCCTGCCCACCGCCGACCTGACCCCGGCCGAGCGGGTCGAGCTGCGGGAGCTGCTCGACGGGGCGTTCGCCGACGAGCCCTTCGACGACGAGGACTGGGCGCACGCCCTCGGCGGCCTGCACGTGCTCGCCCACCGCGACGGCGCGCTCGTCGGGCACGCCGCCGTGGTGGGCCGGCAGCTGCTGGTCGGCGACCGCACGCTGCGCACCGGGTACGTCGAGGCCGTGGCCGTCGCACCGGCCGCCCGCCGGCAGGGCGTCGCCGGGGCGGTGATGGCCGAGGTCGAGCGGCTGGTGCGCGGCGGGTACGAACTGGGCGCGCTGGCCGCCAGCACCGACGGCGCAGCCCTGTACGAGGCCCGCGGCTGGACCCGGTGGGCCGGTCCGCTGCGCTGCCTGACCCCGGTCGGGGTCGTGCCCGGGGACGACTCGTGGGTCTACGTGCTGCCGGTGGAGCAGGTCGACCCCACCCTGCCGCTGACCTGCGACTGGCGGCGCGGCAGCCTCTTCTGACCCGTCAGGCCGGCAGCAGCAGCGTGGCGTAGAGCGTCAGGCCCGGACCGAAGGCCATCGCCACCACCGGGCCGTCGACCTCGCCGAGCTCCTCGAGCACCAGCAGCACCGTCGCCGACGAGCAGTTGCCGTGCTCGGCCAGCACCCGCCGCGAGGGGGCCATCTGGTCCTCGGTGAGCCCCAGCTGGTCGCGCGCGACGTCGAGGATGCGGGGGCCACCGGGGTGCACGGCCCAGCCGGCGACGTCCTCGACCCGCAGGCCGGCGGTGTCCAGCAGCTCCTGGACGACGTCGGCCACGTGCCGGGACAGCACGTCGGGCACCCGGGGGGAGAGGCCCATCTTGAAGCCCAGGTCGGTGACGTCCCAGGTCATGTGGTCGGCGGTCGAGGAGTCGGTGCGCGCGACCGTCGCGGCGACCCGCCGGCCCCGCGGCGCGCCGGGCTCGAGGACCACGGCCGTGGCGGCGTCGCTGAACAGCGCGTGCGCCACCACCTGCGAGAGGTCGTGCCGGGCCGGCTGCACGTGCAGGCTGGTGAGCTCCACGCACAGCATCACCGCCGGCCGCGACCGCGCCACCACGTAGTCACCGACCGCGCCGAGGCCGGGCAGCGCCGCGTAGCAGCCCATGTGCCCGACCAGCAGCCGCTGCACCGAGTCGGGCATGCCCAGGTCGCTGGCCAGCCGGATGTCCAACCCCGGCGTGGCGTAGCCGGTGCAGGTGACCACGGAGAACATCCCGACGTCGCCGGGGGCCAGCCCGGCCGCGTCGAGGGCCCCGGCAACGGCCTGCTTGCCCAGCGGCATCGCCTCGTCGACGTAGCGCGCCATGCGGGCGCCGGTGCTCCACTGCGAGATGTCCTCGTGCACCGGGTTGACCACCGCGTGCCGGGTGCGCACCCCCGACGCACCGAACACCCTGCCGGCCGAGCGCAGACCGGCGTAGTGCTCGGCGAAGAAGCCGGCCCACACGTCGTCCTGCGTGTAGCTGGCGGGCAGGGCGCGACCGGCCCCGGTGATGACGGCGCCGCTCACCGCGACCGGTCCAGGGGAAACGTCACTCCTCGACGGTACGGGCGGTCGGCCGCCCCCGCTCGCGACCCAGCCCTCAGCGCTTGCGGCCGTAGCCGGCGAAGAGGATGCCGCTCCAGGGCATCGACACCATCCGCACGGTGTCGCGCCGGCCGCGCTTCCAGGCGACCAGGTCGCGCACCGAGGGCCGCAGGCCGACCAGCCGCAGGTCGAGCCCGAGCCGGTCGGCCGCGGCGAGCAGCCGGCGGCGGTCGACGAACAGGGCGGGGTCGTGGATCCCCGGCGGCGGTCCGCCGGGGATGCGCTCGGCGATGCCGACCGCAACCGGGGCGGCCAGCCACGAGTCCGCGATCGCGTCGACCACCAGCACCCCGCCGGGCTTGAGCAGCCGGGCGCACTCGGCGAGGACGGCGACGTCGTCCTCGACGTGCTCCAGGATCTCGCCGCAGACGACGACGTCGGCGCACCCGTCGGCCAGCGGCACCGCCAGCACCGACCCCCGGACGGCGCCCACCCCGTGCTCGTGGGCCAGCGCCAGACCCGCCGCGCCCAGGTCGACGCCGACGTGCCGGTAGCCCAGGCGCTGCACGTGCGGCGCCATCAACCCGCCGCCGCAGGCCAGGTCGACCAGCACGGCGTCCGACGACGGCGCCGGCGGGATGTGCTCGGCGCGGGACCCCGCGAGCCAGTGCAGCATGGCGAACCCGCCGGCCGGCACCCACCACTGGTCGGCGAGCTGGTCGTACTGGGCGGGGTCGTTGCGGGCCAGCGACACGCGCCGGACGCTACTCGTCCTTCAGCGGGTCGTGGCCCCAGTTCATCAGGGAGTAGCGCCACTTCGAGTCCTCGACGTCGTTCTTCGACGGCCCCTGGGCCAGGTGCCGCTTCACGTAGCCGGTGACCTTCTTCATGTGCTCGTGGTCGTCGTCGGTGAGGTCGGCGACCTTGGTGCCCAGCAGTTCGACGATGCGCCGGCCCGACTCGTGGCCGGTGGACTCCCCCGACCCACCGGACTTCTGCCCGACCTCCTGGGACTCGTCGGTCTCCAGGAACTTCTCCAGCTCCTTGGCGGTCATGTTCACCGCCTCGTGGAAGTCGTCGCGGATCTGCTTCTGGTCCTCGGCCACGTGGGCGCCTCCTGTGGTTGAGCGTGGCCAGCGGGGTACCGCGTCGCCGTGGAGGGGAAACCGGGGATCGCGCGCACGGCTCGGCTGCGGGGGCAGGACGCCGACGAGGTGCTCGACCGCAACACCGGCGAGCTGCTGCAGGAGCTGCGGGTGACCATCACCGGCGTCCAGGTGCTGTTCGGCTTCTTGCTGACGCTGCCGTTCAGCTCCCGGTTCGGTGAGCTGTCGACCTTCGGCACGACCCTCTACACCGTCACGCTCATGGCCACCGCGCTGTCGGCGATCGCGCTGATCGCGCCCGTGTCGTTCCACCGGCAGGTGTTCCGGCGGCGCGCGCGAGCGGCACTGGTGCAGCAGGGCAACCGGTTGCTGGTCGTCGGGCTGGCGTTGCTGCTCGTCGCGGTGGTCAGCGCCGTCCTGCTGGTGCTCGACGTCGTGCTGGGCCGGTGGCCGGCGGTGGCCGGCGGCGCCGTCGTCGCCGTGACGGGGCTGTCGACCTGGTACCTGCTGCCCTCGCGGGCCCTAGGCTCCCGCCCGTGGACGTGACGGTGGTCGGCAGCCTGAACGAGGACGTGGTGGTGACCGTGCGCCGGTTGCCCGGCCGCGGCGAGACCGTCATCGGCACCGGTGTCGAGGTGCTGCCCGGCGGCAAGGGCGCCAACCAGGCCGCCGCGGCCGGCCGGCTCGGCGGGGGCGTCGGCGTCGCGATGGTCGGCCGGGTCGGGGACGACGACGCCGGCGCCCGTCAGCTGGCCGCCCTCCGCGAGGCCGGGGTCGACGTCGACCTGGTGCACCGGACGGCGGGTGTCCCGACCGGCAGCGCCACCATCCCGGTCGAGGCCGAGGGCGGGGAGAACTTGATCGTCGTCGTCCCCGGCGCCAACGGTGCGCTGGAGCCCGCCGACGTCGAGGTGCCCGCGGTGCGCGACGCCGACGTGCTGCTGCTGCAGCTGGAGACCCCGGTGCGCACCGTGCTGGCCGCCGCCCGCGCCTGCACCGGCACCGTCGTGCTCAACCCGGCGCCGGCCCAGCCGCTGCCCGCCGAGCTCGTGGCCGCGGTCGACGTGCTGGTGCCCAACGAGCACGAGCTGGTCGACCTCGCCGGGGCACCCGCCGCCGACCGCGCGCCCGCCGAGCTGGCCGAGCTGGCCCGCGGCGTGGGCGGCTCGGTGGTCGTGACGCTCGGCGGCGCCGGGGTGCTCGTGGTCCCGGCGGACGGCCCCGCCCTGCTGCAGCCGCCGCTGGCCGTGCAGCCGGTGGACACCACCGGGGCCGGCGACTGCTTCGCCGGGGCGCTGTGCACCGCGCTGGCCCGGGGCGCGTCGCTGGTCGAGGCGGTGCGGTACGCCGCGGTCGCCGCCGCACTCTCCACCACCGGCCAGGGTGCGCGCGGCGGCCTGCCCGACGACGCCGCCGTCCAGGCCGCCCTCCCCGACCTGCCGGCCGCCCGCGAACCCTGACCCACTCCGCCCCCGCCCTCGCCCTTGCCCAGCGCTGATCAGGGCCCCTGATCCAACTCCTTCCCCCTCCACCAGACATGGCCGAGGAGGACGGACTTCCGCGCAGGGGGACGGCGTGGGACCGCGGCCCGGCCATGGTTGGCCGGCGCATCCGGCGGGCACGGCACGACCCATGACCGAGACGAACCCGACCCACGCCGAGGACCCCGCCGAGGGCGCCGACACCGGGTCCACCGACACCGCCGGGCGCACCCCCCACCCCCAGCAGCCCGCCGAGGGCGGGACCGCGGGCAGCGCCGACGACGGCGACGACCACGTCGCCGACGAGGTCGAAGCCGACGCCGAGGCCGGTCTCGACCCCGAGAACCGTGTCACCGGCGCGTAGGCCGGGAACGCGCAGGCCGGGAACGCGCAGGCCGGCACCTAGTAGGAGCGCGGCAGCTGCAGGTCGTGCTGGGCCACGAAGCTCAGGATCATCTCCCGGCTGACCGGCGCGATCCGCGAGACCCGGCTCATGGCCAGCAGGGCCGCCACCCCGTACTCCTGCGAGAGGCCGTTGCCGCCGTGGGTCTGGATGGCCTGGTCCACCGCGTGCACGGCGGCCTCCGCCGCGGCGTACTTGGCGCTGTTGGCCGCCGTCCCGGCGTCGTGGCCGTGGTCGATCAGCCAGGCCGCCTTCTGCGTCATCAGCCGGGCCACCTCGATCTCGATCTGGCAGGCCGCCAGCGGGTGGGCCAGGCCCTGGTGGGCCCCGATCGGCTGGCCCCACACCTGCCGCTCCCGGGCGTAGGCGGTCGCCTTGGCCATCGCCAGCCGCGCCACGCCGTTGGAGTAGGACGCCGCCATCACCCGCTCCGGGTTCAGGCCGGCGAACAGCTGCGCGATGCCCTGGTCGGGGTGCCCGACCAGGGCATCGCCGGGTAGCCGCACGTCGTCCAGGAACAGGGAGAACTGCCGCTCCGGCGAGACGATGTCCATCGGGATCGGGTGCGCCTCGAGCCCGGGCGCGTCGGCGGGGACGACGAACAGCGCCGGCCGCAGCGTGCCCCTGCCGGTGTCGGCCAGCTTGCCCACCACCAGGAGCGCGTCGGCCTGGTCGACCCCGCTGATCCACACCTTGCGGCCCGACAGCACCCACCCGTCGCCGTCCCGGCGGGCGGTGGTGGTGATCTCGTGGCTGTTGAAACCGGCGTCGGGTTCGGTGATGGCGAAGGCCATGGTCGTGGTGCCGTCGGCGATGCCCGGCAGCCAGCGCTGCTTCTGGTCGGCCGTGCCGAACCGGGCGATGATGGTGCCGCAGATGGCCGGGCTGACCACCATCAGCAGCAGCGGGCAGCCCGCCGCCCCCAGCTCCTCCAGCACGATCGTCAGCTCGACCAGTCCCCCGCCGCCACCGCCGAACTCCTCGGGCAGGTTGACGCCGAGGAACCCGGCCCGGCCTGCCTCGGCCCACAGGTCGTCGGGCCGGCCGTCGCTGCGGGCCAGCCGCAGGAAGTACTCCTGTCCGTACTTCTGCCCGAGCCGGGCCACCGCAGCCCGCAGGTCGCGCAGCTCGTCGCCCTCGTCGAAGTCCAACGTCATCTGGTCCCCTCCTGCGGGGCGGCGCCCTCGCTGCCGGGCCCGGGCGGACCGGCGAAGGCCTGGGCGACCGCCAGCCACCGCTCGGCCACCGGCCCCCGGGCCCGCAGGTCCAGGGCGGCGCGCGGACGGCGCTGGGTGGCGCGCAGGCAGAAGTCCAGGGCCGGCCCGGTGACCCGGTCGGCGGCGTCGGGGCCACCCCAGGTCCAGACGTCGCCGGAGGGCGCGGTCAGCTCCACCCGGACGTCGTCGGCCGGCGCCGGCAGCCCGTGCTGGCCGAAGGCGAACCCGCGGGTCACGACGCCGAGGTGGGCGACCGCGCGCAGCCGGTCGGTGGCGCTGGGCGGCAGGCCGAGGGCGTCGGTGACGTCGACGCCGTGCGCCCAGGTCTCCATCAGCCGGGCCGTGGCCATGGACGCCGCGCTCATCGGCGGGCCGTACCAGGGCAGCTTCTCCCCCGGCGCGACCCCGGCCAGGGCGGCGGTCAGGGCGGCGCGCGCGGCCCGCCAGCGCTCGAGCAGCTCCGCGGGCGGGACGGCGGCCCCGGCGGCGGCTGCCTCGTCGACCACCCCGTCGGTGTCGGGCACCGCACGGAAGGCGACCGGGTCGGTGGCGGCCAGCACGGCGACCTCGTCGGTCCAGGCCAGGTGGGCGACCTGGTGCGCGATCGACCACCCGGTCGCGGGCGTGGGGGCCGCCCACCCGGCGGCGTCCAGCCCGCTGACGACGTCGTCGAGGGCGGCCGCCTCGGCCCCGAGATCGGTCAGCAGACCGTCCAGCAACGACACGCGACCCCCTCGGCACCGGACCGGTCAGCGCTGACCGCGGGGCCAGCCTGCGGTGCGGCCGCGGCGCCGTCAAGGTGCCCGCGCGGTCCGGGTTGACCCCGGACCGGGCGGCCGCCGAGGATCCCGGTGCCGACCACCGCCACGCATCGGAGGAACCCACCGTGCGCCCACGCAGCACCGCCGACGGCGCGACGAGCCACCCCTGATGCTGCTGGACGCCTCGCTCACCGGCACCGACGACCCGGCGACGACCGCCCGCGAGCTCGAGGAGCGCGGCTACGCCGGCGTCTGGGCCTCGGAGGTCGCCCAGGACCCGTTCCTCGTGCTGCACGCCGCTGCGCTGGGCACCTCGCGAGTGTCGGTGGGCTCGGCCATCGCGGTCGCCTTCGCCCGCTCGCCGATGACGCTGGCCTACACCGGCTACGACCTGCAGCGGTACAGCCGCGGCCGGTTCGTGCTCGGCCTGGGCACCCAGATCCAGGCGCACGTCGAGCGCCGGTTCTCCATGCCGTGGTCGGCGCCGGCCGCCCGCATGCGGGAGTACGTCGGCGCCCTGCGGGCCATCTGGGCGAGCTGGACCGACGGCGTCCCGCTGCGCTTCCGCGGCGAGCACTACCGGCACACCCTCATGACGCCGATGTTCACCCCGGCCCGGCACGAGTGGGGCCCACCCCCGGTGCACCTGGCCGCGGTCGGCCCGCTGATGACCCGGCTGGCCGGCGAGGTGGCCGACGGGCTGCTGGCGCACTCGTTCACCACCGAGCGCTACCTGCGCGAGCGCACCCTGCCGGCCCTCCAGGAGGGGCTCGCCACCGCCGGCCGCACCCGGGCCCAGGTGCAGGTCAGCCTGCCCGGTTTCGTCGTGACCGGGCGCGACGACGCCGAGCGCGCGCGGGCCGCCGCCGCCGTCCGGGGGCAGATCGCCTTCTACGGCTCGACCCCGGCCTACCGGCCGGTGCTGGAGCTGCACGGCTGGGGGGCCCTGGGCGACGAGCTGCACGCGCTGTCCACCTCGCGCCGCGAGGACAAGTGGCAGGCGATGGCCGACCTCGTGGACGACGAGGTGCTGGGCACGTTCGCCGTCGTCGCCGAACCCGCCGGGGTCGGCCCGGCGCTGCTGAGCCGCTTCGACGGCCTGGTCGACCGGTTCAGCGTCTACCCGGGCACCGGGGTGCCGCTCGACGTCCTGGACCCGACGGTGGCAGCGCTCACCTGACCCCGGCTGGACGGCGGCGCGGGCCCTGTGGTGACATTGGTTCCGACAACCATTGTCATCGAGTCGTTGGAGTGCCGCTGTGTCCCGCCGTCCCACCCTCCTGGCCGTGCTGGCCGCCTCGTCCCTCGCCCTGGCCGCCTGCGGTGGCGGCGACGCCGCCAACCAGACCGCCACCAGCGAGGCCGACAGCGCCAACTGCCCCGGCGACGTGCTCGACGTCGTCGTCTCGGTCAACCAGTGGGGCGACATCGTGCAGCAGCTCGCGGGCGACTGCGCGAACGTCACCACGATCATCAACTCCACCGCCCTCGACCCGCACGACTACGAGCCCACCACCGGTGACATCGCGTCCTTCGAGGGCGCCGACCTCGTGGTCGTCAACGGGGCCGACTACGACCACTGGGCCTCCGACGCCGTGGCCAACCTCGACCCCGAGCCCGCCGTGGTCGACGCCGCCGAGGTGGCCGGGGTCGAGACCGAGGAGCACGCCGAGGGCGAGGAGCACGCCGACGAGGAGCACGCCGAGGACGAGCACGCCGACGAGGACCACGACCACGAGGGGCACTCCCACGGCGGGGTCAACCCGCACCTGTGGTACTCCCCCGAGTACGTCCAGGAGACCGCCCAGGCCATCACCGCCGAGCTCTCGACGCTCTCGCCCGACGCGGCCGACTACTTCGACGAGCGGGCCCAGGCCTTCACCGAGGCCGTGCAGCCCTACGACGACGAGCTCACGACCCTCGAGGGCCTGGCCGCGGGCAGGACGTACGCGGCGACCGAGACCGTCTTCGACTACACCGCCGCGGCCATCGGGCTCACCGACGCCACCCCCGAGGGCTACCGCGACGCGGCCAGCAACGAGAGCGACCCGGCGCCGTCCGACATCGCCGCCTTCGAGGCCGCGTTGGCCGACGGCAGCATCGACGTGCTGGTCTACAACACCCAGACCGAGGGCAGCGTCCCCGAGCAGCTGCGGGCTGCGGCAGAATCCGCGGGCGTGCCCGTGGTCGACGTCACCGAGTCCGTCCCCGACGGTGAGGACTCCTTCGTCGACTGGCAGCTGACGCAGCTGCAGTCCCTCGCCGACGCCCTCGGTGGGGGGCAGTGACCGCACCCCACCACCAGGAGACCCCGCCGGCCCTCGCGCTGGACGGGGTCTCCGTCGTCCGCGGGGGACGCACCGTCTGGGACGAGGGCACGCTCACCGTCCCCGCCGGCGCCGTCGTCGGCGTCATCGGCCCCAACGGGGCCGGCAAGACCACGCTGTTCCAGCTCGCGCTCGGCCTGCTGCCGGCGGCCACCGGGCGCATCGAGGTGCTCGGCGCCCCGCCTCGGCGCGGCAACCGGCGCATCGGCTACGTGCCGCAGAACTACACCGCGGCCCTGGGCGAGGCCGTGCGGGCCCGCGACCTGGTGATGCTCGGGCTGACCGGCCACCGCTTCGGCACCCGTCGACCCGGACCCGACGAGCGCGCCCGGGTCGACGACGCCCTCCGCCGGGTCGGTGCCGCCGACTACGCCGACCGGCGGATGAGCCAGCTGTCCGGCGGGCAGCAGCAGCGGGTCGCCATCGCCCAAGCCATCGTGGACGACGCCGACCTGCTGCTGCTCGACGAGCCGCTGGCCAACCTCGACCTGCGCAACTCCCACGAGGTCGTCAGCCTGCTCGGCGAGCTCCGCCGCGAGCGGGCGGTGACCATCATGGTCGTGGCGCACGACCTCAACCCGCTGCTCCCGGTGCTCACCGATGCCGTCTACCTGCTCGACGGGCACCCCCACCACGACGTCATCGGCGAGGTCGTGACCGAGGAGCTGCTCACCCACCTCTACGGCACCCGCGTCCGCGTCGTCCGCACGGCGCAGGGTGACCTGTTCACCCGCAGCGGCTGAGAGGCCCCCGATGCGCTTCCAGGACAACTGGTTCCAGATCCTGCAGACCACCTTCATGCAGCACGCCCTCGTCGGCGGCAGCCTGGTGGCGGTCACCGCGGGGCTGATGGGCTACTTCGTCATCACCCGGCAGAACGCCTTCGCCGCGCACGCCCTGGCCCACATCGGCTTCCCCGGGGCCACCGGCGCCATCCTGGTGGGCGCCCCGGTGACCCTCGGCCTGGCCGTGTTCTGCGTCGGCGGCGGCCTGCTCATCGGCCTGTTCGGCAAGCGGGTGGCCGAGCGCGAGATCGCCACCGGCAGCATCCTGGCGTTCAGCACCGGGCTCGGCGTGCTCTTCGCGTCGCTGGCCACCGCGAACGCCTCGACCACGACCAACGTGCTCTTCGGCAACCTGCTGGCCATCAGCGTCGACCAGCTCTGGCTGTTCGGCGGGTTCACCCTGCTCGTCGTCGCCGCGCTCGCGGTCATCGCCCGCCCGCTGGTGTTCGCCTCCGTCGACCCGGCCGTGGCCGAGGCCCGCGGTGTGCCGGTGCGCGCCCTGGGCGTCGCCTTCATCGTGCTGCTGGCCCTCACCGTCACCATGGCGGTGCAGGTCGTGGGCACCCTGCTGCTGTTCGCGCTCGTGGTCACCCCGGCTGCGGCCGCCCTGCGCCTGACCGCCCGCCCGGGCGCCGTGGCGGCGTTGGCCGTCGCCTTCGCGATGTCCTCCGTGTGGGTCGGCTTGGTGCTCTCGGCGATGGTCAACCTGCCGCCCAGCTTCTTCGTGACCAGCGTGGCCGTGCTCGTCTGGGTCGTCGTCCTGCTGGCCACCCGCGACCGTGGCCGTCGCCTGCCCACCCCGACCCACGGGGGGCACGACCGCGTGCCCGCGGTGCCCGAGCACACGCGCTGACCCCGGCGGACGGCTCCGAGCCGCCTCCACTGGTCAGCGGGCGGTCACCGGGTGCATCCTTCGCTGATGAGCGACCGCACCGAGCCGCAGTGCAGCGGCAGCACCCCCGCCGGCCACGTCGAGGCGCACGCCGAGGCCCCCGGTGAGCCCGACGACACCCCCGCCGCCCCCGTCGTACGACTGCTCGCCAACCCGCGGCGGGTCCGCCGCACCTGACCCCGAACCGTCGGCAGGCGACCCGCCGACCGTGACCGGCCAGTCACACCGGTCCCAGTCGCCACCCCGAACACGGGCGGCTCACCAGTACGTATGACGCTGAGTTGTCGCCCCGACACACCGGCGTGCCGCGAACCGCTCCGTCACGGCGACGTGCACCATCGCTGACGTGACCGCCGCCATCTCCTACTCCGACGCCACCGACGACCTCGGGTCGGTCGACCCGCTGGCCGCCCCCCTGCCGGTGCGCCGCAGCCGCGCCGAGCGCCAGGCCATCGTGCTGGACACCGCTGAGCGGTTGTTCTCCGGGCGCAGCTCGCGCAGCGTCGGCATGGACGAGCTGGTGCGCGAGACCGGCCTGGGCAAGATGACGGTCTACCGGCTGTTCAAGAGCAAGGACGACCTGGTCGGCGCCTACCTCTCGCGCAAGGCCGCCACCCTGCTGGGCTTCATCGACGCCGAGCTGGGCCGGTTCGCCGGCGACCCGCGCGGCGCCCTGCTCACCGTCGTCGACGTGGTCGAGAGGGACGTCACCCGCACCGGCTTCCGCGGTTGCCCCTTCACCAACGTCAGCAGCGAGTACGACGACCCCCAGCACCCGGCCCGCTCGGCAGCCGCGGACTACAAGTACGAGCTGCACATGCGGCTGGTGCACCTGGCCGACGAGCTCGTGCCCGGTCGCGGCGACGACCTGGCCGCCCAGCTGCACCTCATCATCGACGGCATGCAGCTCTCGGGTGGCCTGCTGGGCCCCGACGGCCCGGCCAGCCACGGCCGGCGGCTCGCCGAGCGGCTGGTCGACGCCGCGGTCGGCGGCGCGTAGATCCGGACGGTTCGGAGCCGTCCGGGCCGGGCACCGGGGGTCCGTGACCGACCGATCCCGCCCCGACCTCGACGACACCACCGTCGAGGCACTCGGCACGCTCTCCGAGGCACTGGAGACCGTCGAGCAGGCCCGCGGCTTCCTCTACGCCTTCCACCAGCTCTCCGGCAAGGCAGACATCCTGCTCGGCGAGGCGGTGCAGACATTCCGCGACGCCGGGGCCACCGCGCTGGCCGACGACCTCGAGCGCGACCTGGTGGGCCGCAACGTGGTCGCCGACCGCTGGACCTTCCAGGTCGTCGAGGACTACGACGCCGGCTACTGGACGACGTTCCGCGCCTTCGACGCCCGGGCCCGCGAGGAGCTCGCCGGCGGTGACCGGCACGTGCTCGAGGCCCGCATGAAGCAGCGCGAGCGCACGCCCGGCGCCCCCCGCCAGGACGCCGGCCCGGCCCTGGACGAGCAGCCGCCGTCCTGACCTGCGGGCGGACCCCGTGCGCCCTACCGTTCCGGGATGACCTCCTCGCACCCCGTCGGCGACCCCACTCCCCCGCCCGCGGCGCCGCCGGGGACGAAGCGGCGCGGGAGCAGCGTCGGCCGCACGCTGAACGGCGTCCTGCTCGTCGTCGTCACCGTCGTGCTGGTGCTGTTCGTCGTGTTCAACACCCAGACCGTGCGGGTCTCGCTGGTGTTCGGCGTGGTCGACCTGCCGCTCGTCGTGGCGCTGCTGGCCGCCGCCGTGCTCGGCGCGCTGATCGTGGCGCTGCTGTCGATCCGGGCCCGTCGCCGGGGGCGCTGACCCGCCTGGGCGAGTCACCCTTGCCGCTTGTTACCCGCCAGTAATAGGGTTTGTTACCGGCGGGTAGCACCGGCTCCCGCCCGCGACGACACACGCAGCGGGAGCACGCACATGGGCCACTACACCGCCGACCTGCGGGACCTCGAGTTCAACCTCTTGGAGTTCCAGTCCACCAAGGACCGGTTCGGCGCCGGGCCGTTCGCCCAGATGGACGCCGAGACCGCCCGCGGGGTGCTCGACGAGGTCCGCCGGCTGGCCGAGGGGCCGCTGGCCGAGAGCTTCGTCGACGCCGACCGCAACCCGCCGGTCTTCGACCCGGCCACCCACTCGGTGACCATGCCCGAGTCGTTCAAGAAGTCGATCAAGGCGATCAACGACGGCGAGTGGTTCCGCCTCGACCTGCCCGAGGAGCTGGGCGGGTTCGGTGCTCCCCCGAGCATGCGGTGGGCCGCCTACGAGATGATCCTGGGCGCCAACCCGGCCGTGTTCATGTACGGCTCGGGTCCCTCCTTCGCCACCGTGCTGCACGAGCTCGGCACGCCGGACCAGAAGCGGCTGGCCGAGCTGATGATCGAGAAGGGCTGGGGCGCCACGATGGTGCTCACCGAGCCCGACGCCGGCTCCGACGTCGGCTCCGGCCGCACCCGCGCGGTGCAGCAGGCCGACGGCACGTGGCACATCCACGGGGTGAAGCGGTTCATCACCTCCGCCGAGCACGACATGAGCGAGAACATCGTCCACCTGGTGCTGGCCCGCCCCGAGGGCCACGGCCCGGGCACCAAGGGCCTGTCGTTGTTCGTCGTCCCCAAGTTCCACGTCGACCTCGAGACCGGCGAGCTGGGCGAGCGCAACGGCGCCTACGTCACCGGCGTCGAGAAGAAGATGGGTCTCAAGGTCTCCACCACCTGCGAGCTGACCTTCGGCGACGGTTCGGTGCCGGCCGTGGGCACGCTGGTCGGCGAGGTGCACGAGGGCATCGCCCAGATGTTCCGGATCATCGAGCACGCACGCATGTTCGTGGGCACCAAGGCCATCGGCACGCTCTCGGCCGGCTACCGGGTGGCGCTGGACTACGCGAAGTCCCGCGTCCAGGGCGCGGACATGACCGCGACGTCGAAGGACGCACCGCGGGTCACCATCACCCACCACCCCGACGTGCGCCGGTCGCTGATGCTGCAGAAGGCGCACGTCGAGGGCATGCGGGCGCTGTACCTGTACACCGCGACCTTCCGCGACCAGGTGATGGAGGCCGAGGCCGCCGGCACCGCGGACAGCGAGGAGGCGCAGCTGGCCGCCAAGGTCAACGACCTCCTGCTGCCGATCGTGAAGGGCTACGGCTCCGAGCGGGCCTCGCAGCTGCTGGCCGCCGAGTCGCTGCAGACCCTGGGCGGGTCGGGCTTCCTGCAGGACTACCCCATCGAGCAGTACGTGCGCGACGCCAAGATCGACACCCTCTACGAGGGCACCACCGCCATCCAGGGCCAGGACTTCTTCTTCCGGAAGATCGTCAAGGACGGCGGGGTGGCCATCGGCTGGCTGGCGTCGCAGATCCAGCAGACCCTGGACGCCGAGGCCGGCAACGGCCGGCTCAAGGAGGAGCGGGCGCTGCTGGCCACCGCGCTGGCCGACGTCCAGGGCATGCTCACCACGATGTTCGGCCACCTGGGCCAGGCCGCGCAGGACATGCGCAACGCCTACCTGGTCGGGCAGAACACCTCGCGGTTCCTGCTGGCCGCCGGCGACCTGGTCACCGCGTGGCTGCTGGTCCGGCAGTCCGAGGTCGCCCTGGCCGCGCTGGCCGGCGAGGTCAGCGAGCGTGACCGGCACTTCTACGAGGGCAAGCTCGCCGCCACCCGCTTCTTCTGCACCCAGGTGCTGCCGAAGCTCACCGCCGAGCGGGCCATCGTCGACGCCACGGACAACAGCCTCATGGACGTCGCCGAAGCCGCGTTCTGAGGCCGCTGCCGCCCGGGTGGACCCACCTCGCCGCCCCTTCCTCCACGCCACGACACGGAGGAAGGGGCGGCGGCGGGGGTTGACCCACCCGACCGCCGGGCAGGAGCGGGCCCATGACCGACCCGATCACCGACCCGGCCGACTCCCCCTCCGACGCCAACCTGGTGGACGGCCGCCCCGGGGACACCGCCCCCGACCGCGGTGCCGACGACACCGAGCTGACCACCGACGAGCAGGCCCAGCGCTCGGGCGACGTCGTGGAGCCCGACAACCACTGACCCGTCCTCGACCTCGACCTTGCACGACCGCAACGCCGACACCCGGTCGCGCGGCGCGTCGGCGTTGCGGATCCGCAAGGTCAAGG
This sequence comes from Klenkia sesuvii, assembly GCF_037083825.1. Classification (NCBI taxonomy): domain Bacteria; kingdom Bacillati; phylum Actinomycetota; class Actinomycetes; order Geodermatophilales; family Geodermatophilaceae; genus Klenkia; species Klenkia sesuvii. The sequence goes on along the minus strand of NZ_JBAPLU010000017.1, from coordinate 43,570 downwards.
TTCGGGAGGGCGCTCACGTCGCTGCCGGCAGCACCCCGTCCGACCCGGCGATCTCGACCGCCGTCTCCGTGGCCGGGTCGAGGCCGGCGGGCACCTCGAGCACCACGCCGTAGGGCCCCAGGTCTGCCGTGCACACCTCGGCGTCCGGGTACCGCTCGCCCAGCTCGACCCGCAGCACCTCGCCGTCCCACTCGACGGCGGTGGGCACCGCGGGGCACGAACTGCTGCCCATGGTGACGACCCCCAGGTACCGGCCGCCGTCGACCCAGGCAACGGCCGGTGCCGGGTCGAAGGCGGGCCCGTCGGCTCGGGTGGACGGCTCGAAGGTGTAGGAGTCCGCGTCCGCGCCCTCGGCGACGAACGACGCGACCGCCGCCGGCTCCCCCGCGCACCCGGCGAGCAGCACGAGCAGCAGGACCAGGACGCCCCTCACCGCGCGGCCGGCAGGGAGAGCGCCCGACCGTCGACGGTCAGGGCCAGGTCCCGTCCGGGGTCGATGCCCCGCGGCACCTCGAGCACGACGGTGAAGGGGCCGTAGTCCTCGGTGCAGACCTCGGCGTCCGGACGCAGCGGGCCGGTCGTCACCGTCAGCGCCCCGTCCTCGACGGTCCAGCTCACCGGGACCTCCGGGCACGAACCGCTCCCCCAGGTGGTCAGGGCGAGGAAGTCGTTGCCGACCCAGGCCGCCCGCACGCGCCCGTCCTCGTCGAGCAGGACCGCGCGCTCGTCGTACCCCGCCAGCTGCTGCCCGGGCCCGGCGGCCTCGACGACGGGGCTGTCGACGTAGGGGTCCCCGCTGTCCTCGACGTAGGCCGGGTCGATCGGGTAGCTCGCCATGCAGGTGTAGGTGTCCCGGTCGTGCCGCTCCTGCTCGTCCGCGGGGTAACCGGGGCCGTTGACGATCCCCCTGGTCGACAGGAACCCGGTCGTCACGTCTACCGTGGTGGTCTCCTGCGCGAAGCCCTCGTCCCAGCCACGCGCGGTCATGCAGTCAGCGACCAGCCGTTCCCGCTGGATCGGCGTGACGAGCCGCACGACGTCGACCGCCGGCGGGTCGGAGATGCCCAGGTCCCGGGCCAGCTGGGCCTGCTGCTGCGCGACCGGCGGGGCGGGCATCACCTCGACGGGAGCTGTTGCGGTCCCACCGATCGGGCGGGCGTCCGCGTCCGAAGCCGACATCGCGGCATCCGTGCCCTGCTGCCGGGAGACCACCGTCAGGCCCACCACCAGTGCCGACACCACCACGGCCACCCCGACGGAGCCGGCCAGGTGCCGCCGCCGAGCCGACCGCGCCTGCACCGCCCGGTCGAAGAAGTCGTCGCCGGCCCGGGGGGCGTCCTCCGCCTGGTGGGAGAGGCTGTCGCGCAGCAGGGTCTCGACGTCCATCAGGACCTCCCGGTCGGGCTCAGGGTGGTGACGTGGTCGCGAAGCCGGGCGAGGCCACGGGCCGCCTGGGCGCGGACGTTGCCGACCGAGCAGCCCAGGGTGGCCGCCGTGTCGGCCTCGGAGAGGTCGGCGAAGTAGCGGAGCACCAGCACCGCCCGCATGCCGCGGGGCAGCGATCGCAGGGCAGAGGCCATGACCTCGCGCTCGACCAACCGCTCGGTGCCGTCGTCGGCACCCTGGTCGGCGCGGGCGGGCAGGTCGACGAGCTCCTGGTTGGACCGCTTGCGTCCCCGACCGGCCGCGGTGGTGACCACGACCCGTCGCGCGTAGGCGAGCGCGTGGTCGGGTTCGCCGAGCCGCCGCCACCGGTCGTGCGTCCTGAGCAGCGCCGTCTGGACGACGTCCTCCGCGTGCCCGTGGTCCCCGGTGATCAGGTACGCGACGCGCAGCAACCCGTCGGCGTGCTCCCGGACGAAGGCGCCGAACCGCTCCTCCAGCTCGCTGCGCACCCGTCCCCCCGTCGTCGCTCCGTCAGCCAGGGAGACGCGGCGGCCCCTCTCCCACCTCCACGTCCGTGACCAGATCGTGACCCGAGGGTCAGATCCAGCCGTGGCGGCGTGCGGCATCGACGGCGGCGTGCCGGTTGGGGGCGCCCAGCTTGCCCGCGGCCGAGGACAGGTGGTTGCGGACCGTGCCGACCGACAGGTGCGCCCGGGCGGCGATCTCCTCGACCGGCGCGCCCCCGGCGGCCAGCTCGAGGACGTCGGCCTCCCGCGGGGTGAGCGGTGAGTCCCCGGCGCTGATCGCCTCGGCGGCCAGCTCGGGGTCCACGTAGCGCCCGCCGCCGTGCACCGTGCGGACGACGTCGGCCAGCACCGTGGCGTGCACGGTCTTGGGCAGGAACCCGCGCACGCCGGCCGACAGCGCACGCTTGAGGTGCCCCGCGCGGCCGTGCCCGGTCACGATCACCACCCCGCAGCCGGGCAACGCGTCGGCCAGGTCCCCGGCCACCGAGATGCCGTCGCGGTCGGGCATCTGCAGGTCCAGCACCGCGACGTCGGGCCGGTGCGCCCGGGCCATCGCCAGCGCCTCGTCGCCGGAGGCCGCCTGGGCGACCACCTCGAGGTCGTCCTCCAGGCCCAGCAGCGTGGCCAGCGCCGTCCGGATGAGGTTCTCGTCGTCGGCCAGCAGCAGCCGGATCACGCCGGCACCGTGCCCACCAGCACGAACGTGCCGTCCTGCCGCACGGCGGCGAGCCGACCCCCGGCCGCGGCGAGCCGCTCGCCCAGGCCGGTCAGCCCCGAACCCCACGCGCCGACGTCCCCGCGCACGTCGTTGGTCACCGTCAACGCCACCTCCGCAGGATCCCTGGTCACGGCGATGGTGCACGTGCCGCTGCCGTGCCGCAGCACGTTGGTCACCGCCTCGCGCACCACCCAGCCGAGCACCACCTGCGCCTCCTCGGGCAGCTCGAGGTCCTCCCCGGTGACCGTGCAGTCGATGCCCGCGGCACGCAGCACCGAGCGGGCACCAGCGAGCTCGGAGCGCAGGTCGACCGCGCGGTAGCCGCGCACCACCTCCCGCACCTCCGCCAACGACTCCCCCGCCAGCGCCCCGATCGCGGCGACCTCGTCGGCGGCCTCGGGCCTGCCCCGGCGCACCAGCTGCTCGGCGAGCTGGGACTTCACCGCCATCGCCGAGAGGTTGCGGCCCATGACGTCGTGCAGGTCGCGGGCGAAGCGCAGCCGCTCCTCGGCGACGGCGAGCTGGGCCTGCACGCCCCGGGCCCGCTCCTGCTCGCGGACGACGTCCAGCAGCCAGACGCTGAACCGGAAGGCGCCCAGGAAGAAGCCGACCGCCACGGCGATGGACATCCCGACGACCACCGCCCCGACCACGGGCATCCCGGGCCGGACCGCGGCCAGCCCGCCGGCGACGACCCCGACGGCCAGCGACAGCCAGAGCAGCGGCCGGTACGGGGTGGTGACCGAGAGCGCGACCAGCACCGCCGTCCCGACGGCGCCGACCAGCCACGGACCGGCCGGGTAGGGGTCCCCAGCCGCGTCCCGGCCGACGGTGAGGAACAGCCCGACCGCGACGGTGGCTGCGCCCGCCACGACGGCGACGGCCAGCGGACCACGCGGCACGGCACCTCGCCGGAAGCCGGCCCGGGTGAGCACGACGCAGGCCGCCGTGGTGGACAGGGTCACGGCGGCCAGGGCCACGTCCCAACCCACGCCCCGCGACCGGTGCTCCGAGGCGACCACCGTGACCACCAGGAACGGCAGGCCCGCCAGCGCGACGTAGAACGACCAGCGCGTGTAGATCTCGATGCGGTCGGTGTCGGAGCGGCTGCCCCACCAGCGCGACAGACCCGGCACGGCAGCCATGCTGCCGTGCCGGGGTCCGATCGTGCGAGCCGTCACCGGCGGGGCGCCCAGGCGAACCCGCGCCGGGCGGCGAGGGAGCCCAGCACCAGCCAGCCGGCCAGGATCGCCAGCGGCGCACCGGCGGCGGCCCAGACCGAGCCGTCGACGGCGTCACCCTGCCAGGTCTGACCCGCCAGGCCCAGCTGCAGCAGCTCCACCACCGGGGTCAGCGGCAGGAAGCGGGCGACCTCGCCGAGGGTCTCGGGCAGCACCGACAGCGGGTAGAACAGCCCGGACAGACCGGTCGAGACGATGATGAACGGCAGGCCGGTGATCTGCGCGGACTCCGCGGTGCGGGTGAACCCGGTGGTCGCCGCGGCCAGCAGGACCATCAGGACGATGCCCCCGGCCAGGGCCAGGAGCGGCAGGACCACGTCCACCGGTGCCGACCACTCGCCGATCGCGACGACCCCGGCGGCGATGAGCGCGATCTGGCCCAGGGTGACCAGCACGGTCGGGACCGCGGTGGCGATCTGCACCTCGGTGCCGGTGAGCTCACCGGTGCGCATCCGCTGCAGCACCAGCTCCTCGCGCCGGGCGACGTAGGTGGTGACCAGGTTGTAGTACGTCAGCATGACCAGGCTGATGCCGACGGCGATGACCAGCAGCCGGCCACCGAAGGGCAGGTCGCCCCCGCCGATGCCGAGGGCGGGCACGGCGAGCACGAACAGCACCGGCACCACGACGGAGTTGACCAGCGCCGTCCGGTTGCGGAGGAACAACCGGGTCTCCGCCGACGCCAGCGACCACACCCGGGCGATCCGCGAGGGGCCGGTGGGCCGGGACAGGGTGGTGCTGGTCATCGGTTCTCCTCCGTCAGGTTCGGGTGGGTGCCGTCGGCGACGGCGAGGAAGGCCTGCTCCAGCGAGCCGGCCCGGGCGGCGAGGGTGCGCAGCACGACGCCGTGCTCGGCGGCCCAGGCCAGCAGCTGCGCCAGGACCGGCTGCAGCGCACGGGTCCGCCACTCGACGCGGCGGCCGTCCTCGACGACCTGCACGTCGGCGGGCACCGGCGGTCGGGGGTCGCCGGTGTCGAGGGTGAAGCGGACGGTGGCCGGCTGGGTCTCGGCGATCTCGGCCTGGGTGCCCGAGAGCACGACCTGGCCGGCCCGCATGACGAGGACCCGGTCGGCCAGCTCCTCGGCCTCCTCCAGGTGGTGGGTGGTGAGCAGGACGGCGGCGCCGTCGGCGACCAGGCCCTGCACCAGCTCCCACACCTGCCGGCGGGACTCGGGGTCCAGGCCGGTGGTGGGCTCGTCCAGCACGACCACGCTGGGCCGCCCGAGCAGGGCCAGCGCCAGGTCGAGCCGGCGCCGCTCCCCGCCGGACAGCGCCCGCACCCGGACGTCGGCCCGGCCGGTCAGCGAGACCTGCGCCAGCGCCTCGTCGACCGACCGGGGGTCCGACAGCGTGCCGGCCCAGGCACGCAGGGTCTCCGCGACCGTGAGGTCGCCGGGCAGGCCGCTGGTCTGCAGCAGCACGCCGAGCTCACGGCGCACCCGGCCCCTCTCCCGCACCGGGTCCATGCCGAGCACCCGAACGGTTCCCCCGGCGGCCGGGGCCAGGCCCTCCAGCACCTCGAGGGCGGAGGTCTTGCCGGCGCCGTTGACGCCGAGCAGGGCCAGCACCTCGCCGGGGCGGACCTCGAAGGAGATGCCGCGGACGGCCTCGAAGTCGCCGTAGCTGCGGCGCAGGTCGGTCACCTCGACGGCCGGTGCGGTGCGGGTGGGCGGTGGGGCGGTGGCGGGCTGCATCGTCGTCCTCCAGGGGCTCGATCTCGGTCACCCCTGACGTTGCCCGCGCCCCGGCCCCCGGGCAGGTGCCATCCCTCACGACCTCCCAGGCCCCGCGCACGGGTGACCCGTGAGGTCCGTCAGGGGTGCGCCGTCACCCCGCGCCTGCGGGGGTCAGGCTGCGTCGCAGGCGAAGAACAGGTAGAAGGTCCCGTCGAGGACCGCGGCGTGCAGGTCGGCGGCGTAGCTGTCGGTTGTGCCGCCGAAGGACTGGGTGACGTCCACGGGCAGCACGAAGACCTGGCCGCTGGGCTGCAGACCCGCGTAGCGCCCGGCGTCGGCGGCGAGGGTCCACCCGTCGTCGGGGGCCATCGCGTCGGTGTCGGCCTCGTACTCGGCCGTGTAGTCGTCGGTCAGCCCCGCCGACCGGAACGCGTCGAGGCACTCCTCGGCGGTGTAGGAGAACTCCGGGTGGTTGTGCTCGGCCATGTACTCGGCGTGGGCCTCGAGACCGTCCTGGGTCGATGCCGACAGGCCGTCGAAGAGGTCACCCACCGCCTCGCGGTCGGCGTCGGAGGGCCCGTCGCTGGTCGGAGCGGCCGGCTGCGCCGGGCTGGCCTGGCCGGCGACGGTCGTGCTGCAGGCCGCGAGCAGCACGGCGGCGGGCAGGCAGAGCAGAGCGGTACGACGCATGGGGACCCCCGTGGACCGTGCAGTGGCCGGAACCGTAACCCCGTGCCACCGACCTCGGCCACGCCGGCGGCCGGCGGGCTGGTTGGATCGGGCACATGGTCGACGCCCGCTGGATCCCGCTCGCCGGCACCGCCAACACCCGCGACCTGGGCGGCCTGCCCTTGGTCGGCGGCGGGAGGACGGTGCCCGGCCGGGTGCTGCGCAGCGACGACCTGCAGGAGCTGACCCCCGACGACGTGGCGGCGCTGGTCGACCGGCTGGGGCTCAGCGCCGTCGTCGACCTGCGCACCAGTGCCGAGGTGCGGATGGAGGGCCGCGGCCCGCTGCGCGAGGTCGCCGCCGTCGACCACCGGCACTTCACGCTCATCCCCGAGGTCGGCGAGTACACCGACGTCTTCGCCGAGGACGCCGACGCCGCGGACGTCGACGTGCCCGAGGACTGGGTCGAGACGCTGCTGCCCCGCACCGCCGCCCCCGGCGACGAGGGCGAGAGCCCGTCGGTCAAGGCCTACCTGGGCTACCTCTCCGACGGCGCGGACAACGTGGTGGGCGCGCTGCGAGCGGTCACCGAGGCCTCCGGCGCCGCGGTGGTGCACTGCGCGGCGGGCAAGGACCGCACGGGCGTGGTGTGCGCCCTGGCGCTGTCGGTGGCCGGGGTCGCGGCCTCCGACGTCGTGGCCGACTACGCGCTGACCGCCGAGCGCATCGAGGGCGTGGTGGCCAAGCTCGCCGCCCGGCCCACCTACGCCGAGGACATGGCCCGCCGGGACGTCGCCAGCCACACCCCGCGCGCCGAGACCATGCGCCGGGTGCTCGAGCTGCTCGACGAGCGGTACGGCGGCGCGGCCGGCTGGCTGACCGCGCACGGCTTCGGCCCCGACGAGCAGACGACCCTGCGGGACAAGCTCACCCGCCCCTGACGGGGCCGGGACTCAGCGCAGGACGCTGGTGAACTGGCTGCTGTTGGCCAGGGTCAGCAGGTCGTCGCGCATCGCGGGGCTGCTCGACCGGGCGAGCGCCTTGTCCAGTGCCCGACGGGTCCGCGCCGCGGCACGACGCTGACGCCAGGTGCTGGTCACGCTGCTCATGGTGGTTCCTTCTCTCCGTGCTGGTCGGTGGGTGGTGCACCTGTACTAAAGCAGGCGCAGCCTGGATTGTTCCAACGGAACACAGGTGATGTCGGCCATCGATCTACGAATGTTCACCCGAAGGCGGCATGTACCTGAGGACATGTGCCGGACAGCACACGGGCCCCGCCGACCTGGTGGTCGACGGGGCCCGTGGTGGCGACGGGTGGCTACGCGGCGGCGTCGAGCACCTCGCGGACGGCGGCGCGGGCGGCCTGCGGGTCGTCAGCAGCCAGCGCGACCTCGGCGGCCCGCTGACAGGTGGCCAGCGTGACCGTGCCGAGCTTGGCCCCGACCCCGGCGATCGAGGACGCCGCACACGACAGCGACGTGATGCCCAGCCCGACCAGCACGCAGGCCAGCAGCGGGTCGGCCGCGGCCTCGCCGCACACCCCGACCGGCTTGCCCGCGCGCTGCCCGGCCTCGGCGGTGAGCTGCACCAGGCGCAGCAGCGCCGGCTGCCAGGGGTCGGTGAGGTCGGCCAGGTCGCCGGAGAGCCGGTCGGCGGCCAGTGCGTACTGGGACAGGTCGTTGGTGCCGATGGACAGGAAGTCCAGGTGCTCGAGGAACCGGTCGGCCAGCAGCGCCACCGACGGCACCTCGACCATCACGCCGGGCACCAACCCGCGCTCGCGCACCATCGCGGCGAACTCGGCGGCCTCGGTCACCGTGGAGACCATCGGCGCCATCACCCACGGCGTGCTGCCGGTGGCCCGGGCGGCCTGGGCCACGGCGTCGAGCTGGCGGGTCAGGATGCCCGGGTTCAGCCGGGTCGTGCGCAGGCCGCGGACCCCCAGGGCGGGGTTCGCCTCGTCGGCCGGGGTGGCGAAGGCCAGCGGCTTGTCCGAGCCCGCGTCGAGGGTGCGCAGCACGACCTTGCGGCCGGCGAAGGCCTCGAAGACCGCGGCGTAGCCCTTGGCCTGCTCGTCGACCGAGGGCTCCTCGCTGTGCCCGAGGAAGGCCAGCTCGGTGCGCAGCAGCCCCACGCCCTCGGCGTGGGCGGCCGCGGCGGCCTGCGCCCCGGCGCCGTCCTGCACGTTGGCCAGCACCTGGACGGCGTGGCCGTCGGCCGTCACCGCCGGGCCCTCGTAGCCGGCCAGCGCCTCGGCCGCGACGCGGGCGGCCTCGACCCGCACCTGCGCGTCGGCCGGGTCGGGGTCGACCGTGACCGTGCCTTGCTCGCCGTCGACGAGGACCACCGCACCCTCGAGGACGTCGTCGAGGCCGCCGACGGCGACGACGCAGGGCAGCCCGAGCTGGCGGGCGATGATCGCGGTGTGGCTGGTGGAGCCGCCCAGCCGGGTGGCGAGCGCGACCACCTTCGTGGGGTCGAGCCCGGCGGTGTCGGCCGGGGCGAGGTCGTCGGCCAGCAGCACCGACGGGGTGTCGGGGTTGGTCACACCCGGCTCGCTCTGGCCGGTCAGCTCGGCCACGATGCGGTCGCGGACGTCGTTGACGTCGGTCACCCGCTCGGCCATGAGCCCGCCCAGGCTGGTGAACAGCTCGGCGAACTGCTGGGCCGCGCCGACCGTGGCCACCGGCGCCGACGCACCGGCGTCGATGCGCTGCTCCACCGTCGACAGCAGGCCGCGGTCCTTCGCCAGCCCGGCCGTGGTCTGCAGCACCGCGGCGCTGACGCCGCTGGCGGCCGCGGCCCGGTCGGTCAACCGGCCGGCCACGACCTCCGCGGCCGTGGTGAACCGTTCCTTCTCGGCGGCGCGGTCGGCCTCGGCCACGGGCTCGGCGTCCTCGGTGGGCAGCTGGACCGCCCCGTGCGGGCGGATCACCGGGCCCAGCGCCACCCCCGGGACGACCGGGGTGCCGGTGAGCACGGTGGGACCGGCGGCGTCGGTGGAGGTGAGGTCGGGGTGGGTGGTCGACATCGGGACCTTTCTCGGGGACCAGGACGGCGCGGCGGCGGTGACGCGTGAGCTGGTGACCAGAGTCACCGCGAACCCTTGACTTGTCAACGCAACCAACGTAGAACAACACCAACACAAGCTCGAAACAACATGTTCGGGCATCGGACGTGGTGTGGGTTACATTCCTGAGGGGGTGCTCGTGTACGCCGAAGAACGTCAGCAGGCCATCGCGGGGCTCGTCGCCCAGCGCGGTCGCATCGCCGTCACCGCGGTCGCCGAGCGCTTCGGGGTGACCACCGAGACGGTGCGCCGCGACCTCGCGCTGCTCGAGCGCTCGGGCATGCTGCGCCGCGTGCACGGCGGCGCCGTCCCCACCGGTGCGCTCGCCGTGCTCGAGCCCGCCCTCGGCGAGCGCCGCAGCACCCGCACCGAGCAGAAGCGCCGCATCGCCGCGGCCGCCGTCGCCTACGTGCCGGAGGCCGACGGCAGCCTCATCCTCGACGGCGGCAGCACCACGGCCGCCCTCGCCGAGGTGCTGCCGCCCGGTCGCCGGCTGCTGGCGGTCACCAACTCGGTGCCCATCTCCCACCGGTTGTGCGCCACCCCCGGCATCAGCCTGCACGTGCTGGGCGGTCGGGTCCGCGGCATCACGCAGACCGCCGTCGGCGAGACCACCGTGGCGGCCCTGGCCGACCTGCGCGCCGACGTGGTGTTCCTCGGCGCCAACGGCGTCACCGGGGCCCACGGGTTCACCACCCCCGACGAGACCGAGGCCGCCTCCAAGCGAGCGATGGTGCAGGCCGCGCAGCGGGTGGTCGTGCTCGCCGACAGCAGCAAGCTCGGCCGCGAGCACCTGGTCCGCTTCGCCGGCGTCGCCGACGTCGACGTCCTCATCACCGACGACGAGGCCGACCCGGACGTCGTCTCCGAGATCGAATCGCACGGGATCGAGGTCCTCACCGCATGATCGTCACCCTCACGGCGAACCCCAGCCTCGACCGCACGCTGGTCCTGCCCGGGCCGCTCGAGCGGGGCAGCGTGGCCCGGCTGGCGCCCAGCAGCACCGAGCCCGGCGGCAAGGGGGTCAACGTCTCGCGGGCGGTCGCCGCCGCCGGCGCCGACGTGATGACCGTGCTGCCGGCCCCCGACGACGACCCGATCGTGCGCGCCCTGCGGGCCCTCGGCCTGCGGCTGGCCACCACGCCCATCGCCACCCCGGTGCGCACCAACTACACCCTCACCGAGCCCGACGGCACCACCACCAAGCTCAACGAGCCCGGCGCCTCCCTCGACGAGCCCACCCGGGCCGCGCTGGCCGCGGCGGTGGCCGAGCACGCCGTCGGCGCCGGCTGGGTGGCCCTGTGCGGTTCGCTGCCCCCGGGTGCCCCGCAGGACTGGTACGCCGAGCTCGTCCGCGCGGTCCGCCCCACCGGTGCACGCATCGCCGTCGACACCTCCGAGGCCCCCCTGCTGGCCCTGCTCGCCGCCGGCCCCGACGCAGCGCCCGACCTGCTCAAGCCCAACACCGAGGAGCTGGCCCAGCTGGCGGGGGTGAGCGAGGACGAGGTCCTCGCCGACCCCGGCGCCGCACTGGCCGCCGTCGCCACGCTCCACGAGCGGGGCGTGCGCGAGGTGCTGCTCACCCTGGGCGCCGACGGAGCGCTGCTCTCGACCGCGGACGGCGATCTGTTCTCGGCGCTCCCGCCCGAGATCACCGTTCGCAGCACCGTCGGCGCCGGCGACTGCAGCCTCGCCGGCTACCTGCTGGCCGACCTCGCCGGCGCCGCACCCGCCGACCGGCTGCGCAACGCCGTCGCCTACGGAGCGGCCTCGGCCTCGCTCCCCGGGTCCGCCGTCCCCACCCCGGCCCAGGTGGACGGCGCCGCCGTCCGGGTCACCGCCGGTCCCCCGGCCACCGCACCGTCCCTGTCGCACTGAACCCCTCCCCGCCACCCCTCCCCGCGACCCCTCCCGCCGTCCAGACCTCCACGACCAGGAGCCCGTCCGTGCCCGCACTCATCACCCCCGACCTGGTGGCGCTCGACGTCAGCCCAGGCGCCGACAAGACCGCCGTCATCCGCCAGCTGTCCGAGCTGGTCGCCGGCAGCGGCCGGGCCACCTCGGCCGAGGGCCTGTACTCCGACGCGATGGACCGCGAGGCCAAGGTCGCCACCGGCCTGCCCGGCGGCATCGCGATCCCGCACTGCCGGTCCGCCGCGGTCACCGAGGCCTCGCTGGCCTTCGCCCGACTGCGCCCCGGGGCCGACTTCGGCGCCCCCGACGGCCCGGCCGACCTGGTCTTCCTCATCGCCGCCCCCGAGGCCGGCGACGCCGACCACCTGACCCTGCTGTCGTCGCTGGCCCGCGCGCTGGTGCGCCCGGAGTTCGTCGCCTCGCTGCGCGCCGCGACCACCGCCGACGAGGTGGTCGCCCTGGTGCAGGACGTCGTCTCCCCCGCCCCCGCCGCCGAGGCCCCCGCCACCGCCGCCGCCCCCACCGCCGCCACCGGTGCGGGTGCGGGTGCGCACGCCGCCCCGGCCGCCGACGCCCCGACCCTGGTCGCGATCAGCGCCTGCCCGACCGGCATCGCGCACACCTACATGGCCGCCGACAAGCTGGCCGCCGCCGCCCGCGAGATGGGCGTCGAGCTGCACGTGGAGACCCAGGGCTCCTCCGGCTCCACGCCGCTGGACCCCTCGGTGATCAGCAAGGCCGCCGCGGTCGTCTTCGCCGTCGACGTCGGCGTCCGCGACCGCGAGCGGTTCGCCGGCAAGCCGGTCGTCCAGTCGGGCACCAAGCGGGCCATCCAGGAGCCCGAGGCCATGATCCGGGAGGCGCTCGCCGCCGCCCAGGACCCCAACGCCCGCCGGGTGCCCGGTGGCTCGGGCGCCGAGGCGTCGACCGCGTCCTCCGGCGGCCAGGGGGCAGGCTCGGAGATCCGCCGCTGGCTGCTCACCGGGGTCAGCTACATGATCCCGTTCGTCGCCGCGGGCGGTCTGCTGATCGCCCTGGGCTTCCTGTTCGGTGGCTACCAGATCGTCAACGGCAACCCCGACGTCGAGGGCCAGAGCTACGGCCTGAGCTGGCTGCTGAACAACAACCTGTTCGACCTGCCCGTCGCCCCGGGCATCGAGGGCCTCAACGACGGCCTCCTCGGCTACCTCGGCGCCCTGTTCGTCGTGCTGGGCCAGGCCGCCTTCGGGTTCCTGGTCCCCGCGCTGGCCGGCTACATCGCCTTCGCCATCGCCGACCGCCCCGGCATCGTGCCCGGCTTCGTCGTCGGCGCGGTCTCCCTCACCGTCGGTGCCGGCTTCCTCGGCGGCCTGGTCGGCGGTGTGATCGCCGGGTTCGCGGCCAAGTGGATCGCCGGCTGGAAGCTGCCCGCCGGCGTCCGGGGCCTGCAGCCGGTCGTGATCATCCCGCTGCTGGCCACCGTCATCTCCAGCGGCATCATGGCCCTGGTCCTGGGCCGTCCGCTGGCCATCGCCCTCGAGGGCCTGGGCGACTTCCTCACCGGGCTCTCCGGGTCCTCGGCGATCGTCCTCGGGGTCATCCTCGGCCTGATGATGTGCTTCGACCTCGGCGGCCCGGTCAACAAGGCCGCCTACGTCTTCGCCACCACGGGCATCGGCGTCGCCGACCCCAGCCCGGCGGCGCTGCGGATCATGGCGATCGTGATGGGCGCCGGGATGGTCCCCCCGATCGCCATGGCGATCTCCACCACGATCCGCAAGCGGCTCTACACCCAGGCCGAGCGCGAGAACGGCAAGGCGGCCTGGCTGCTGGGCGCGTCCTTCATCTCCGAGGGCGCCATCCCGTTCGCCGCGGCCGACCCGCTGCGGGTCATCCCCTCGATGATGCTGGGCGGGGCCACCGCCGGCGCCCTGATCGCGGCGTTCGACGTCGAGCTCCGCGCCCCCCACGGTGGCGTCTTCGTGTTCTTCGCGATGACGAAGTTCTTCCTCTTCCTGGTCGCGGTCATCATCGGCGCGGTCGTCGGCGGCATCGCCGTCACGCTGGCCAAGAGCGTCGGGCGGACCCCCGAGGGTGCCCCCGCCGAGGCCACCGAGGCGGCCATGGCCGGCTCGGCCAGCACCTCGGGTGCCGTGCTCAGCAAGAGCTGACAGGATCGACCCCGACACCGGGGCGCGGGCGGTGATCCCGCCCGCGCCCCGCACTCACTCGACGCAGAGGAGAGCACCTTCATGCCCAGCAAGACCGTGACCGTCGGTTCCGCCGTCGGTCTGCACGCCCGCCCGGCCGCCCTCATCGCCGAGGCGGTGAGCAAGTCCGGCAAGCCGGTCACCCTCGCCACCCCCGGCGGCAACCCGGTCGATGCCGGCTCGCCCCTCATGATCATGACCCTGGGCGCCAAGAAGGGCGCCGAGGTGGAGGTCAGCAGCGAGGACGAGGCCGTCCTCGACGAGATCGCCGGCATGGTCGAGCGCGACCTCGACGCCGAGTAATCAGCACCGCCCGGACGGCCCCCTCCCGCCCGCTGCGGGAGGGGGCCGTCGTCGTCCCTGGGCCGTGGCGTCGACGACGGGTCAGAGGGCGAGGGCCACGCCCGGGTCGTGCAGGACGGCGCCGACGTCGGCGAGGAAGCGGCTGCCCAACTCGCCGTCGATGATCCGGTGGTCGAAGGACAGCGCCAGCTGCGTCACCTGACGGATCCTGATCCGCCCCTTGTGCACCCAGGGCATCTCCCGCACGGCGCCGAAGGCCAGGATCGCCGACTCGCCGGGGTTGAGGATCGGCGTGCCGGTGTCCACCCCGAACACGCCCACGTTGGTGATGGTGATGGTGCCGCCGGACATGTCGGCCGGCGGGGTCTTGCCCGCCCGCGCCGTGGCGGTCAGGTCGGCCAGCGCCCCGGCCAGCTCGGCCAGCGACAGCGCCTGCGCGTCCTTGATGTTCGGGACGACGAGACCCCGCGGCGTGGCGGCCGCGATGCCGAGGTTCACGTAGTCCTTGACCACGATCTCCTGCGCGGCCTCGTCCCACGAGCTGTTCACCATCGGGTGCTTCCGCGCGGCGAGCAGCAGCGCCTTGGCCACGAACAGCAGGGGGCTCACCTTGAGCCCGGCGAGCTCGGGCCGCGCGGCCAGGCGACCGCGCAGCGCCATCGTCCGGGTGACGTCGACGGTGAGGAACTCCGTGACGTGCGGGGCGGTGAACGCGCTGGACACCATGGCCGCGGCGGTGTGCTTGCGCACGCCCTTGATCGGGATCCGCTGCTCGCGCCCAACGGTGCCGCCGTCGCCCACCGGGAACCGGACGACGGGGTCCGCCGGTTCGTCGGCCACCGGTGCGGTGCGGGCGGCGTCGACGTCGGCGCGGGTGATGACCCCGCCGGGGCCGGTGCCGGTCACCGTGGTGAGGTCGACGCCGAGGTCCTTGGCGTACTTGCGCACGGGCGGCTTGGCCAGCGGCCGGGGGGCCCGGCGGCCGGGGGCGACGGCGTCCGCGGAGGCGGCCTCGGTGTCGCCGGCGTGCTGCTCGGCGGCCCGGCCGATCTCCAGACCGCCGTGGCGCACCGGCTTGGACGTGGCGTCGGGCGCGGTGGCCAGCAGCGGCGGGCGGTCGGTCCCCGAGCCGTAGTCGGCCTCGGGCTGCACGGACGCGCCGGCCCGGGCGGTGGGCGCGGGGACGGCGGACGGGCCGGAAGGGGCCCCAGCGGCGGCCGGGGCGGTCGCGCGCTCGGCCACGGCGGCACCCGAGCGGCGTGGCCGACGCACCGCCTCGGTGGTCCGCGGGCCGTAGCCGACCAGCACCGAGGTGCGGCCACCCGGGGCGGGCCCACCGATCAGCCCGGCGGCCGGGGTGTCCTCGGCGGCGTCACCGGCCGGGGCGGCTGCCGCGGTCGGGCCGTCCCCGCCGAGGTCGATGGTGATGATCGGCGCGCCGACGTCGACCGTCGTCCCCGGCTCGTGCAGCAGCTCGACCACCGTGCCGGCGTACGGGCTGGGCAGCTCGACGGCCGCCTTGGCCGTCTCCACCTCGCACAGCGGCTGGTTGGTGACCACCGTGTCGCCCACGGCGACCAGCCACTGCAGGATCTCGCCCTCGGTGAGGCCCTCACCGACGTCGGGCAGCGTGAACTGGCGCAGGTCGGCCATGTCAGTACTCCAGCGAGCGGTCGACGGCCTCGAGCACCCGGTCCAGGTCGGGCAGGTACTCCTCCTCCAGCTTGGACGGCGGGTAGGTGACGTCGTAGCCACCGACCCGCAGCACCGGGGCCTCCAGCGAGTGGAAGCAGCTCTCGGAGACGCGAGCGGCGATCTCCGCGCCCATGCCGAGCGTGGTCTGGGCCTCGTGCACCACCACGCACCGGCCGGTGCGCCGCACCGACTCCTCCACCGGCCCCAGGTCCAGCGGCGACAGCGTGCGCAGGTCGATGACCTCCAGCGAGCGGCCCTCGGGCTCGGCGGCCTGCGCCGCCTGCAGCGCCGTCTTCACCATCGGCCCGTAGGCCAGCAGCGTGACGTCGTCGCCGGCGCGCACCACCCGCGAGCTGAACAGCGGCGGCGGCGGGGCGTCGAGGTCGACCTCGGCCTTGTCCCAGTACCGGCGCTTGGGCTCGAAGAACACCACCGGGTCGGGGTGGGCGATGGACTGCTGCAGCATCCAGTAGGCGTCGGCCGGGTTGGACACCGCGACGACCTTGAGCCCGGTGGTGTGCGCGAAGTAGGCCTCGGGGCTCTCGCTGTGGTGCTCGACCGCGCCGATGCCGCCGCCGAAGGGGATGCGGATGGTGATCGGCATCGGCAGCTTGCCGCGCGAGCGGGCGTGGATCTTGGCCACCTGGGTGACGATCTGGTTGTAGGCGGGGAAGACGAACCCGTCGAACTGGATCTCCACGACGGGCTTGTAGCCGCGCATGGCCAACCCGACCGCGGTGCCGACGATGCCGGCCTCGGCCAGCGGGGTGTCCACCACCCGGGCCTCGCCGAAGTCCTTCTGCAGGCCGTCGGTGATCCGGAAGACCCCGCCGAGCTTGCCGATGTCCTCGCCCATGAGCACGACCTTCGGGTCGTCCTCCATGGCCGTGCGCAGGCCGCTGTTGAGCGCCTTGCCCAACGTCAGGGTGGTCACTGCTGGAACCCCTCCTGGTAGGCGAGGAACGCGGCGCGCTGGGCGGCGATCTCCTCGGTCTGCTCGGCGTAGACGTGGTCGAACATCTCGGTGCCGGCCGGGTCGGGCATCTCCAGCGTGCCTTTCCGGATGCGGGCGGCGAGCTCGTCGGACTCGGCCTCGACGCCGGCGAAGAACTCGGACCCGGCCTTGCCCGACCGGGAGAGGTAGGCCTTCACCCGGGCCACCGGGTCGCGCAGCTTCCACTCCTCCAGCTCGTCGGCGAGCCGGTAGCGGGTGGGGTCGTCGGAGGTGGTGTGCGCACCCATCCGGTAGGTGAAGGCCTCGATGAAGGTGGGGCCGGAGCCCTCGCGCGCCCGGGCCAGCGCCGCGCGGGTGACGGCCAGGACGGCGAGGACGTCGTTGCCGTCGACCCGCACCCCGGGGAACCCGAAGCCCGCCGCGCGCCGGAACAGCGGCACCTTGGACTGCCGCTCGATCGGCACCGAGATGGCGTACTGGTTGTTCTGGCAGAAGAAGACGACGGGGGCGTCGAACGTGGCCGCCCAGATCATCGCCTCGTTGACCTCGCCCTGGCTGGTCGCGCCGTCGCCGAGG
The DNA here is from genome assembly GCF_037083825.1 of Klenkia sesuvii. Taxonomy (NCBI): domain Bacteria; kingdom Bacillati; phylum Actinomycetota; class Actinomycetes; order Geodermatophilales; family Geodermatophilaceae; genus Klenkia; species Klenkia sesuvii. Next base: position 26,649 of record NZ_JBAPLU010000017.1, on the reverse strand, counting down.
AAGGCGATGGCGGCAGCCTCCGCGTCATCGCGCTGGATGCCCATCGCGTAGCCGGTGGCGTGCAGGCACTGCGCACCGATGACCACGGTGTAGAGGTTGAAGCCGGTCTGCACCGGGTCCCAGCCGCCGAGGTCGTTGCCCCGGAACAGGCTGATGACGTCGAGGGGGTCGACCCCACGGGTCCAGGCCACGCCGTGCTCGCGGTAGGTGGGGAAGGCCATGTCACCCTCGCCGAGCGCGCGGCCGGCACCGATCTGCGCTGCCTCCTGCCCCTGCAGCGAGGCCCAGATGCCCAGCTCGCCCTGGCGCTGGAGGGCGGTGGCCTCGACGTCCCACCGGCGGACCAGGACGAGGTCGCGGTAGAGGGCGCGCAGCTCGTCGTCGCCGACGTCGAGGGAGTACTCGGGGTGCTCGACGCGCTCGCCCTCGGGGGTCAGCAGCTGGACCAGCTCGGGCTGGGCGGGCAGGTGCGGCGCGTGAGCCCCGGGGACCGGGTCCACCATCTCCTGCGCTTCCGGCACTGCGGTCACCGATGTCCTCCTCGCTGTGCGACGGCGCGCCCCGGGCAGGCCGGGACGCCGTGTGCAGCACATCACTCCCGGGACGAGATGCGCAAGGCGACCCGGGGGAATTGAGCACGATGGTCGGTGGATGCCGGGTGTGGCGTGGCACACTGAGCACCGTGCCCGGCATCGACGCCACCGACGCCCGCCTACTGCTGGCCCTGTCCGCGGACCCCCGGGCCACGGTCATGGCCCTGTCGCAGACCCTCGGGCTGGCCCGCAACACCGTGCAGGCGCGGCTGGCCCGCCTGGAGTCCGGCGGCGTGCTGGACCCCTTCGAGCGCCGGGTGCGGCCCGAGGCGTTGGGCTACCGGCTGGGGGCCTACATCACCGCGACCGTCGTCCAGACCTCGCTGGCTGAGGTGAGCGCCGGCCTGGCCGACATCCCCGAGGTGCTCGAGGTGATCGGCCTGTCGGGGGCCGCCGACCTGCTGGTGCAGGTCGTCGCGGTCGACGCCGACGACCTGTGGCGGATCAGCGAGCAGGTGCTGGCCATCCCCGGCGTGCAGCGCACCGACACCAACCTGGCGCTCCGCCGCTTCGTCGACCACCGGATGACCCCGCTGCTCGAACGCGCCGCCGGCCGCTGAACCCCGGTTAGGGTGCGCCGTGCGGATCCGGCCCCTGCTCGCGCTCGTCGTCCTGCTGCTGGCCGGCTGCCGCATCGACGGCACCGCCACGCCTGCCCCGGAGGGCTGGGCATTCGTCTCCGAGCAGCCCTGCGCCGCCTCGACCGGCGCCGGGGACTTCTCCTGCGTGACCCTCAGCGTGCCGGTGGACCACGCCCGCCCCGCCGGTGAGCACTGGGACGTCGTGTTCGGCCTGCTGCGCGCCGAGGGCGAGCGGAGGGGCGTGTTCGTCACCGCCACCGGCGGGCCGGGCTCGAGCGGGCTGGCCGCCGCGGACGCGTACAGCTCGTCCTTCCCCGACGAGGTGCGGCAGGGCTTCGACGTGGTGTTCTTCGACCAGCGCGGCATCGGTCTGTCCCAGGAGTTCCGCTGCGACGACGCCTACGACGACTACTACGTGCCGATCCAGGCCTCGTCGTCCTCCGCCGACCGCGACGAGTTCGCCGCGGCCAGCACGCAGTTCGGCCAGGACTGCTTCGCCGAGGCGGGGGTCGACCCGTCCACCGCGCCGCGCTACGCGACCGCGCAGGCCGTCGAGGACCTCGAGGACTTCCGGGAGTGGCTGGCCGCGCCGCAGCTGACCCTGTACGGCGAGAGCTACGGCACGCAGTACGTGCAGACCTACGCCGCGGCCCACCCCGACCGGGTGGCCGGGCTGGTCCTGGACGGGGTGGTCGACCTGACCACCGACCAGCCCGGGTTCGCCGTGCAGCAGGCGGAGGCCGCCGACGGCGTGCTCACGGCGACCTTCGCGCGCTGCGACGCCGACCCGGTCTGCGCCGACGCCGCCCCGGGCGGCACGGCGGCGGGCTACGACGCCCTGCTCGACCGGTTGGCCGCCGACCCGGTGACGCCGCCGGGCGGCCAGCCGGTGGACGACCTGACCCTGCGGGCAGCGGCCGCGTCGTCGATGAGCGACCCGTACTCGCGGGAGGTGTTCACCGACGCACTCGTCGACGCGCTGCTCGGCGACGTCGCGGCCCTCGACGAGCTCGGCAACGGTCCCTACGCCCCGGACCCCTCCTTCTCCGACGGGCTGTTCTACGCCGTCGAGTGCCAGGACTACGACGTCGTCCCCCAGGACGGCGACCCCCGGGCCGAGCTCGACGCCTGGCTCGACGTGTCGGCGCAGCGGGGCATCGACCAGCTGCGCCTGGGGGGCTCGTTCTACGGCGACCTCGACTGCCTGTTCTGGCCGGGGTCGACGACCACGCCGGACGTCGAGCGCCCCGCGCCCGTCACCGACCCGCCCTACCCGGTCATGGTGCTGAACGCCGACACCGACCCGAACACGCCGTTCGTCGGCGCGGAGGACGTCTTCCGCGACCTGACCCCGGGCGCCGGCCCCGCCGACGCCGCGGTGATCCAGCTCGACGGCCCGCACGTGGTCTACGGCCGCGGCGACCCGTGCGTCGACGACCCGGTGAACACCTTCGTGGCCACGGGCCAGGTGCCCGACCGACGGGTCACCGTCTGCCGGTGGTGACCGTTTCCGGGGTGCGCGGCTGCGGGTAGCGGGCACTGCATGGCGAAGAAGACCCCACTGGGTGCGATCGGCAAGGGCAGGCGCGGCATCTCCGCGGGCGGGTGGGCGCTGCGCGGGGCGGCGGCCGGCGCCGCCGGTACGACGGTGCTCAACACCGTCACCTACCTGGACATGGTGCTGCGCGGGCGCGGCACCAGCGACACCCCCGAGCAGACCGTCGAGGCGCTGGCCGACAAGGCGGGCGTCGACATTCCGGGGTCGGGCGACACGCGCGACAACCGGGTCGCCGGTCTGGGGCCGCTGACCGGTGTCGCGGCCGGGGTGGGCGTCGGGGTGCTGGCCGGTCTGGCCCGCGCCGCCGGGTTCCGGCCCCACCCGCTGGTGGGCGGGCTGGTGGCCACCGTCGGTGCCCTGGTGGGCGCCAACGGCCCGATGGCGGTGCTGGGCATCAGCGACCCGCGCACCTGGTCGGCCACCGACTGGGCCGCCGACGTCGTGCCGCACCTGGCCTACGGCATCGCCACGCACTCGACCCTGGCTGCGCTCGACCGCGCCTGAGGCCCCCCGGGCCGGGGCTCAGCGCCAGCCGACGGGGTCGACGCCGCCGGGCACCGGGGCGGCGGGGTCGTAGGGCTGCCGGGTGAACACGAACGTCGCCAGGTCGAGGTGGTCGTCGGCGATGCGCAGGGTCTCCCCGGCGTAGTAGCCGTCGAGGCCGACCCAGCTGCCGTCCGACCGCCGGACGAACCGGCTGGCCCGCCCGGCACGGCCGGGTAGCGGGCCCAGGTGCAGCGCCCCGTCCCCCTGCGCGCGCAGCACGTGCGGCGCCGGGCCCCAGAACCAGACGCCGAGGACGTCGAGCGGGACCGGCGGGGGTGCTGGCGTCCAGGCGGGCACCACCCGCGGTTCGGCCGCCTTCAGGTCGGCCAGCAGGCCGGGCACCAGCGGGTCCAGCCCGCTGGTGGTGTTGGCCAGCATGACCGCGCCGGTGAGCTCGGTGCGGTCGACGAACACCCCGGCGAGGAAGCCGGGCATCGATCCCCCGTGCCCGACCAGGGTGGTCCCGTCGACGCGCAGCACCTGGACGCCCAGCCCGTAGGCCGACCACCCGGCGGCGGAGCCGTCGACGCCGGCGGGCACGACCATCTCGGCCAGGGTGGCGGGGGCCAGCACGTCGCCGGTGTCGCCCAGCAGGAACGCGGCGAACCGGCCGAGGTCGGCCAGGGTCGCCCAGAGCTGGCCGGCGGCGTCCATCACCCCGGCGTCGTGCTCGGGCTCGGGCAGGACGACGTCGGCCCACGGGTGCACCGCGGTGCCCCGGGCGGCCATGCCGGACGGGCGCGCGGTCGTGCGGACCATGCCCAGCGGCGCCAGCACCTCGCGGGTGACGACGTCGACCCACGGTTGCCCGCGGTGCCGGGCCACCAGTTCGCCGAGCAGGCCGAAGCCCAGGTTGGAGTAGTGGAACCGGCGGGCGGCGCCGAGCACGACGTGCTCGGGTCCCAGCTGCAGGTCCGCCAGCGACCCGCCGGGCACCCGCTCCCACCAGCCGCCGGGGCTCTCGCTGGACGCACCGGCCAGGTGGGAGAGCAGCTGACCCACCGTGCGCGCGCCCAGCGGCGTGCCGGGGACGTGCTCCTCCAGCGGGTCGTCCAGGTGCAGGCGGCCCTCGTCGCGCAGCCGCATGACGGCCACCGCGGTCACCGTCTTGCTGATCGACCCGAGCCGGTACTGGACGTCGGTGTGCGGGCCGGGGACGTCGCCCCGGCCGGCCGACCAGGCCAGGGCACCGTCGCGGACCACCCCGGCCACCAGGCCGGGCGCCCGGCCGGTGGCCTGCACGCGCGCGGTGCGGGCGAGCAGGGCGCGGGCGGTGGTCGGCTCGACGCTGGGCATGCCCTGCAGGCTAGGGGGTGGCGGCCGGGTCCCCGACGGGCAGACGGCCGGTGCGGGCGGCCCACCGCTCGAACCAGACGGTCGCGAACGGCGGCACCGAGGCCACCAGGGCCAGGGCGGCGGTGCGCAGGTCCCAGCGCAGCACCCGCCAGCAGACCAGGGCCAGCACGACGTAGACCACGAACACCGCGCCGTGCACCGGGCCGGCGATCTGCACCCCCAGCTCGGAGGTGCGCAGCACCCACTTGACGAACATGCCGGCCAGCAGCAGCGCCCAGCTGACCGCCTCGGCGAACGCGACGACGCGGAAGGCGCGGGCGACGGTGGGGGGTGCGGGGAGTGCGGCCACGACCAGCACCAACGGACACGTGGCCGCCGCCGTCCCCGGGTGTGACCGACCCCGCACAGCACGGAGCCCCGGTCACCGAACGGTGACCGGGGCTCCGGTGGTGCGGTGCGGGGGTCAGCCCGCGATGCGGCGGTAGGCCGTGGGCGCGGAGCCCATGGCGTCGATGCTGGCCACCTTGACGACGTCGCCGGACGTCGGGGCGTGCACCATCTGGCCGTTGCCGATGTAGATGCCGATGTGGCTGACCGGCGAGTAGAAGGCCACCAGGTCACCGGGCTGCAGCTGGCTGCGGGACACCGACTGGCCCATCGAGGCCTGGGAACGGCTCGAGTGCGGCAGCGAGATGCCGGCCGCGGCGTAGGCGTACTGCACCAGACCCGAGCAGTCGAAGCTGTTGGGACCGGACGCGGCCCACACGTACGGGGCGCCCCGCTTGGACATCGCCGTGTCGACGGCGACCTGGGCGGCGGCGGAGTTGGCGACCACGCTGCTGCCCGCCGGGGCGGCCGAGGCGCTGGACCCGCCCGAGCTGCTCGAGTTCGAGCTGCTCGAGCTGTCGTCGCGGTCGGCTCGGCTGGTGGCCGTGGTGCGTGCGGCGACCTCGGCCGCGGCGGCCTCGGCCGCAGCGCGCTCGGCGGCCGAGAGCCGTTCGTACTGGGCCTGGTACTCCGCGATCTCGGCGTTGAGCTCGGCCTGCTGCGCGGTGACCGCGTCGACCTGGGCCTGCGCCTCGGCGGTGGCCTGCTCGGCGGTCTGCTGGGCCGTGGCCGCGGCGTCGTTGGCCTGCTGCGCCTGGGTGAGCACCTCGGTGCTGTGCTCGGACAGGAGGTCCAGGGTGGCCGACTGCTCGACGAACTCGCCCGCCGAGCTGGCGGTCAGGAGGGTCTGCAGGCCGGCGAGCTGGCCGCCGCCCTGGTAGGCGGTGCGCGCCACGCTGGTCACCGAGCCGCGGGCGGCCTCGAAGTCCGACTGCGCGGTCTGGGCCGCGGCGACGGCCTGGGCCTGGGCGGCCTGGTCGGCCTCCAGCGCCACGCGCGCGTCGTTGAACTGCTCGGTGAGGACCTCGAGCTGGTGCCCGCGCTCGGCCACGAGCTGGGCGGCCTCGGCGGAGGTGGTGGGTTCGGGGGCGGCCTGGGCCGGGGCGGCGGTCACGAGGGTGCCCGCGGCGACACCGGCGGCGGCGAGGAGGGTGATGGCGGCGCGACGGCCCCGGAGGGCTGGACGGCGCGCAGGCGTGCTGGAACTCGCCATGTGCGGCGGGTGGTCCTTTCTCCCAACGGCCGCCTACCGGGTTAGCTGACGGATTCGGGCGGGAAGGTCGCCCGGCACGTCGGGCCCTCGCGGGCCGTCGGTGCTTCACCCCAGTGCTTCGGTGGGTCCCCGGTCCTGGCGCGCCCCGGTGGTGCTGGTGGTGGTGCTGGGGCGGCCGTGGTTCGGCGGCGTCCGGTCGGCTGTCACCCAGGGCGGGTGGCGGAACGATCCGTCCGGACGGCACGACGGTAGGTGTGTGACCGTTTCGTGACAAGTGAGCCCGTGCCGATTGTGGAGTTCCGCACGTTCGTCACCGGGACACGCCCTGAGCACGCTCACAACCGGTTACCGGACGGTTGCGTCCGGACCGGTGGGCCAGGATGCCGGGATGAGCTACGACGTGGTGGTGGTCGGCGGCGGGCACAACGGACTCGTGGCGGCGGCGTACCTGGCCCGGGCCGGCCGGTCGGTGCTCCTCCTCGAGCGCAGGGCGGCGCTCGGCGGGGCGGCGGTCAGCGAGGCGGTCTTCCCGGGGGTCGACGTCCGGCTCTCGGCCTACTCCTACCTGGTCAGCCTGCTGCCCGACCGGGTCGTCGCCGACCTCGACCTGGGCGTCGAGCTGGCCGACCGGGCGGTCAGCTCGGCGACCCTGCTGGGCGACCGGGCGCTGCTGGTCGAGCGCGACCCCGGGCCGGCCACCGCGGCCTCCTTCCGGGCGCTCACCGGCTCGGACGCCGAGTGGGCCGGCTGGCAGCGCTTCTACGGCCGGCTCGCCACCCTGGCCGAGGACCTCTCCCCCACCCTGGTGCAGCCGTTGCCCTCCACCGCCGAGCTCGAGGGCCGGCTGCGCGACCGGCAGCTGTACCGCGACCTGGTCGAGCGCCCGCTGGCCGAGGTCGTCGCCGACCACCTCGACGCCGACGTCGCCCGCGGGGTGGCGCTGACCGACGGCCTGATCGGCACGTTCGCCGACGTGCACGCCGCCGACGGGCTGGCCGGCCGCTGCTTCCTGTACCACCTGGTCGGCAACGGCACGGGCCTGTGGCGGGTCCCGGTGGGCGGCATGGGCGCGGTGAGCGGCGCGATGGCCGACGCCGCCCGCCGGGCCGGGGCCGACCTGCGCACCCGGACGGCGGTCACCGCCGTCGAGACCCGGGCCGACGGCGTCACGGTGCACTGGACCGACGACGAGGGGACGGCGCACGCCGCGGACGCCGCCCACGTGGTGGCCGGCTGCGCCCCCGCTGTGCTGGACGAACTGACCGGCGCCGCGCCCGCGCCCCGACCGGTGGGCGCCCAGCTGAAGGTCAACATGGTGCTGACCCGGCTGCCCCGGCCGCGCTCGGGCCTGGACCCGGCGGTGGCCTTCGGCGGCACCTGCCACGTCGACGAGGCCGCGTCGCAGATCGACGCCGCCTACGCCGACGCCGCGGCCGGACGGCTGCCGGGCACCATCCCGTTCGAGGTCTACTGCCACTCCCTCACCGACCCGTCGATCACCGGCGGCACCGGGCTGCACACGCTCACGCTGTTCGGGCTGCACACCCCGGCGACGCTGTTCACCGCCGACCCGGTGGGCGCCCGCGAGGAGGCGGTGCGCCGGGTGGTGGCCCAGCTCGACGCCCAGCTCGAGGAGCCGCTGGCCGACTGCCTGGCGACCGACGCCGACGGCCGCCCGTGCCTGCAGGCGGCGTCCCCGCTGGACGTCGAGGCGTCGCTGGCCATGCCGGGCGGGCACATCTTCCACGGCGACCTCAGCTGGCCGGTGGCGAGCGAGGCGCACCCGGCGGGCACCTGGGGTGCGGCGACCGCCCACCCGCGCGTGGTGTCGGCGTCCTCGGGCGGCACGGTGCGCGGCGGGGCGGTCAGCGGCCTCGGCGGCTACGCCGCGGCCCGGCATCTGCTGGGATGAGCCCGTGGAGACGACCGGCGCAGTGCTGCGCGGCGAGGGTGACCAGTACGAGCTCGTGACGCTGCAGGTCGGCGACCCGGGCCCCGGCGAGGTGCTGGTGGAGATGGCCTACGCCGGCCTGTGCCACTCCGACGAGCACCTGCGGCACTCCAACGCCGGTGGCCGCTACCCGATCGTCGGCGGCCACGAGGGGTCCGGGGTCGTGCTGGCGGTCGGGGCGGGGGTGACCCGGGTGGCCCCCGGAGACCACGTCGTGGCCAGCTTCCTGCCCGCCTGCGGCACCTGCCGGTGGTGCGCCTCGGGCCGGTCCAACCTGTGCAACCTGGGCGCCACCATCGGCACGGGCCAGCTGCCCACCGGCACCTGGCCGTTCCGGCTGGACGGCGAGGAGCTGGGCGCGTTCTGCATGGTCGGCGCGTTCGCCCGGCACTCGCTGCTGCACGAGGCGTCGGTGATCAGGATCCACCCGTGGCTGCCGCTGGACACCGCGGCCCTCATGGCGTGCAGCGTGCCCACCGGCTGGGGCTCGGCGGTGTACGCCGGCGGCACGCGGCCCGGCGACACCGTGGTCGTGGTCGGCTGCGGCGGGGTGGGGGCCAACGCGGTGCAGGGCGCGGTGCACGCCGGCGCCTCGCACGTCGTCGCCGTCGACCCGGTGGCCTTCCGGCGCGAGTTCGCGCTGACCGTCGGGGCGACCCACGCGGTGGGGACGTCGAAGGAGGCCGCGGCGCTGGCCCGCGAGCTGACCTGGGGCAACGGCGCCGACGTCGTCGTCCTCGCACTCGGGTCGACCGACGCCGAGAGCACCCGGCTGGCCGCCCGCTGCCTGGGCAAGGGCGGCACCCTCGTGCTCACCGCGCTGGCCGACGTCGCCTCCGACGTCACGCTGTCGCTGCAGGGCAACGGGGTGACCGCCTACGAGCACCGTATCCAGGGCGCGCTGTTCGGCAGCTGCAACGCCCACCGCGACGTCCCGATGCTGCTGCGGCTGGCCGAGGAGGGGAAGCTCGAGCTCGACCGCCTGGTCACCCGGCGGTACTCCCTGGACCAGCTGCACCAGGGCTTCGCCGACCAGGCCGCCGGCGAGACCATCCGCGGCCTCCTGGTCCACGGGGGCTGACTCCCCGCGCCGCAGCGCACCCACCGCCCGGGTGCGCCGCCGCGCGGGTCGCGACGCCGAACAGGCCCCGTGGGAGCGCAGCACGTCGTGGGTGCGCGCCCAGGCTGCTCCCGAGGACGCGCGGGCCGCACCTGCGCGCACCCGGCGGCCCGGTCAGCCCGGCGACCCACCGACCCGGTCAGCCCGGCGACCCACCGACCCGGTCAGCCCGCGGCACGGGTTCGGACGGCGGCGGCGCCCGCGGGGTGGTGGAGTGGGCCCGGTGACCCGCTGGCGCGCCGAGGCGATGTTCCTCGTGGGGTCGGTGCGGCGCGGGATGCGCGGTCGCGACCTGTCGCTCATCGCCGCCGGGCTCACGTTCTACGCAGGCATCTCCGTCGTCCCCCTGCTGCTGCTCGCCCTGGCGCTGGCCTCGGTCATCACCTCACCGGGCACGGTGCGCGGGTACCTCGACCAGCTCGGCGAGGTGCTGCCCGGCGAGCTCGGCGCCCCCGACGCCCTGGCCGCCCTCGCCGACGCCGGCACGACGATGACGCTGCTCGGCGGGCTGCTGGCCCTGCTGCCCATGACGTTCTGGGGCGAGGGGCTGCGCCGGGCCCTGCTGCGCTTCACCCCGCGCGAGGACACCTACACCGGGTGGCGGGGCCGGCTGGCCGTCGTCCCGCTGCTGGTGGTCGCCCCGTTCCTGCTGCTCGCGGCGCTCATGGTGGTGCCGGTGCTGGCCGACCTGCAGGCCACCGGGGGGTTCTGGGGCACGGTGGCGTTGATCGCGGTCGGCTTCTACTCGGTGCTGTTCGCCCTGGTCGGGCCCCTGGTGTGGGGGTTCCGCGTCGTCGCGGCCGGGGAGCTGGGTTGGCGGGCGATCGGCGTCGGCGCGTTCTTCACCGCAGCCTCGCTGGCCGGCTTCCTGCAGGGCTTCGTGCTGTTCCTGCGGCTCCCGCTGTCGATCGGGGCGCCGTTCGGCGGGCTCGACGTCGTCGGCGGGGTGGTGGCGCTGGGGCTGTGGCTGTTCCTGCTGCACCTCGTGGTCATCGCCGGCTGGCTGCTCACGCAGGCACTGGCCGAGCGGTTCTCAGCGGGCCGGCGGTAGCAGCCCCGCCCGGCGGGCGGCGTGCACGGCGGCGGTGCGGTTGCCGACGTCGAGCCTCCTCATGGCCGAGCGCAGGTAGGCCTTGACCGTCTCGGGGGCCAGGCCCAGCCGGCCGGCGATCTCGGCGTTGCCGGCCCCGAGCTCGACCAGGGCCAGCACCTGCACCTCGCGCGGGGCCAGCGCGACGGCCGGACCCGACGGTGCGGGCGCGGTCAACCCGCCGTGGATGGCCCGCAACCGGGCCCGCAGCACCGGGTCACCGGTCTCCTCCACCAGCCGGGCCAGGTCGGCCAGCGCCGCGGACGCCGGGTCGGGGGCGGTGCCCGGCCCGGCGAGGTCGTCGGCGAGCTGGTCGGCCACCGCCGCCATCGTCCGCAGCGCGCGGTCGCCCACCGGCCGGGCCTCGCGGTCGGCGGCGTAGAGCACCGCCCGCACCCGACCGTCGGCCAGCACCGGCACCGCCGCGACCGACGCCAGCCGCTCGGCGTCGACCACCACCCGGTCGAACTCGTGCGTGATGGTCGGTGTGCCCGCGTAGTCGGCGACCCGCTGCGGCGCGGCCTGCGCCAGCACCCGACCACCCAGCCCCCGCCCGGTGGGCACCGAGAGCCCGGCCAGCTCGCGGCCCCGGGTGCCGGCCAGCCGGGTGAGCAGCAACCGCGCCCCGCCCGGGGGGACGACGCCCGCGAACGCCACCGGCAGCCCGGTCCCCGACCGCAGCCGGCGCAGGGACCCCGGGAGCAGCCGGTCGAGGACGTCGTCCACCGCGCTCAGGTCCGGTCCGCCGACCGCAGCTGGTCGTCCCGGAACTCGCGCTCGCTGCCGGTCCCGGCGATCTCGACCTCGCGGTCGCGCAGCTCCACGCGGCGGATCTTGCCCGAGATGGTCTTGGGCAGGTCGAAGAACTCGATGCGGCGCACCCGCTGGTAGGGGTTCAGGTGCTTGCGGGCGTACCGCAGGATCGACAGCGCCGTCTCCTCGGTGGGCTCGTACCCGGGCGCGAGCGCCACGTAGGCCTTGGGCACGGCCAGCCGGACGGCGTCGGGCGCCGGCACGACGGCCGCCTCGGCGACGGCCGGGTGCTCGATGAGCACCGACTCGAGCTCGAACGGGCTGATCTTGTAGTCGCTGGCCTTGAACACGTCGTCGGTGCGCCCGATGAACGTGATGTAGCCGTCCTCGTCGACGCTCGCGACGTCCCCGGTGTGGTAGTACCCGCCGGCCATGGCCTCGGCGTTCTTCGCCGGGTCGCCCTGGTAGCCGGTCATCAGCGGCAGCGGGGCGGCCGCCAGGTCCAGGCAGATCTCGCCCTCCCCCGGGCCGGTCAGCCGCTCCCCGCTGACCGGGTCGACCAGGACGACGGGGACGCCGGGCAGCGGGCGCCCCATCGAGCCCGGCCGCACCTCCGACCCGGGTGTGTTGCCCACCTGTGCGGTGGTCTCGGTCTGCCCGTAGCCGTCCCGGATCGTCAGCCCCCACGCGCGGCGCACCTGCTCGATGACCTCGGGGTTCAGCGGCTCGCCGGCGCCGATGAGCTCGCGCAGCTCGCCCGGACCGCCGGAGAGGTCGGCGTTGATGAGCATTCGCCAGACCGTGGGCGGGGCGCAGAAGGTGGTGACCCGGTGCTCGCGCAACCGCTCGAGCAGCGACGCGGCGTCGAACTTCGAGTAGTCGAGGACGACGACGGTGCCCTCGGCGATCCACGGGGCGAAGAAGCACGACCAGGCGTGCTTGGCCCACCCCGGCGAGGAGATGTTCAGGTGCACGTCGCCGGGCTGCAGGCCCAGCCAGTACGTGGTCGAGAGGTGACCCACCGGGTAGCTGACCTGGGTGTGCTCGACCAGCTTGGGCCGCGAGGTGGTGCCCGAGGTGAAGTACAGCAGCAGCGGGTCACCGGGCGCGGTGCCCGGGTGCTCGACCGGGGCGTGCGGGCGGTCGGCGGCCTCGTGCAGGTCGGCCCAGCCCTCGGCCGCGCCCACGGAGATCCGCGTGCACTCGCCGGGGACGTCGGCGAACTTCGCGACGTCGGCGGCGTTGCAGATGACGTGCCGGGCACCGGTGCGGCTGATCCGGTCGCCGAGGTCGGCCGGCCCGACCGCGGTGGTGGTCGGCATGATCACCGCACCGAGCTTCATCACCGCGAGCATCGACTCCCAGAGCTCGACCTGGTTGCCGAGCATGACCACGACCGGGTCGCCGCGGCGCACCCCGCGCTCGGCCAGCCAGCCGGCCAGCTGGTCGGAGCTGCGCGAGAGCTCGGCGTAGCTGCGCTCGGTGGCGGTGCCGTCGGCGGCCAGGACCAGCAGCGCCGTGCGGTCGACCTCGCGGGCGACGACGTCGAACCAGTCGACCGCCCAGTTGAACCGCTCGCCCAGCTGCGGCCAGGCGAACTCGGCCCGCGCCCGCTCGTGGTCCCCCCGCAGCGCCAGCAGCTGGTCCCGGGCCGCCCGGTAGGCATCGGTCGCGGTCTCCGTGCTCGCGGTCATAACGCACCCCTGTCGCGCTCGCCGGGCGCGCCGGTGCGCCCGCGGGGCTGCATGATCGCCCGCCCGTCGGCACCCCCGGCACCCCCGTGCGCGGGTAGCGCGGCCCGCGCCCGCTGCACCACCGGCGCCACCGACCCCGGCAGCAGCGGGCCGACCGGCGGCAGCACGTCGACGGTGACGCCCTCGGCCAGCCGGTAGGGCCGGGTCGCCAGCAGCGGGCCGACCGCGCGGCGCAGCCGGGACACCTCCGCGCGCACGGTGACCGTGCGGGAGGGGTCGGCGAACAGGTCCTCGGCCAGCTCGGCCGCCGTCCGCCCGCCGGGCGCACCGGCGACCGCCAGCAGGATCTCGGCGTGCCGCAGGCCCAGGACGTCGGTCCAGGACCCCGACCCGGCGGTCACCCGCAACCGCGGGCGGTCGCCGGACAGGTCCAGGACGGCGTGCGTGGCCACCCCGGCGGCGTCCTCGTCGTCCACCCGCACGAGCCACCCTCCGGGCACCGGCTCGACGCGGCACGGGCCCAGGCCGGGCAGCACCGGCCGGCCGCCGTCCAGGTCCGCCGGGAGCACCACCCGCGCCGGCCCGGCGAACCCGGTGGCCGCGGCCGTGGTGCCGTCGGGGGCCAGCACCAGGGCCCGGCCGTCGAGCCGGGCCAGCAGCGGGCCGGCCACCCGGCGCAGCTGCTCCAGCGTGCGGTCGTGCGCGGCCCGCACCTCGTGCTCGGCCAGCGCCGCCACGGCCGAGACCAGGGCCAGCGCGCCGGGGTGCGCGGTGCGCGCCGGGCCGAAGAGGTCGACGACGCCCAGCAGGCCGCCGCCCACCGGGTCGCGCAGCGGGGCGGCGGCACAGGTCCACTGCTGGTGGCCGTCGACGTAGTGCTCGCCGCCGTGCACACCCACGGGGGTGCCCAGCACCAGGCAGGTGCCGATCGCGTTGGTGCCGACGGCGGGCTCGTCCCACGCCGCGCCGGTCACGAAGCCCAGCCCGTCGGCGCGGCGGCGCACCTCGGGGGCCCCGCCCTGCCAGAGCACCCGGCCGTCGACGCCGGTCACCACGACCAGCTGGCCGCAGGCCCGGGCCACCGGTTCGAGCCGCTCGCGCAGCACCGGGATCATCGGCGCCAGCGGGCCCGCGCCCACCCGGCGGGCCACCTCGGCGTCGGGCAGCACCGCGGGTGCCGGACCCCCGCCCGGGTCGACCCCGGCGGCGGCCACCCGCCGCCACGACGCGTCGATCAGGGGCCGGGCCACGACCCCAGCCTGTGACGTGGACCACGATCTGCGCAACCCTCTGCAACCCTGCCGCAGCGTCGTGCACGGGTGTCGCATGGACCCGGGGACGGCGACGAGGCCGCCCCGAGCGAGGAGGCACCCGCATGACCCAGACCCTCGAACGCCCCACCGACACCCCGGCCGGCCGGGTCGAGGCGTGGCTGCAGGCCTTCCAGGCCGCGCTCACCGCCCGCGACGTGGACGCCGCGGTCGAGCTGTTCGCCCCGACCTGCTTCTGGCGGGACCTGGTCGCGTTCACCTGGAACATCACCACCGCCGAGGGCCGCGACGCCGTCCGCGAGCGGTTGACCGAGGTGCTCGACCGCGTCGACCCCACCGGCTTCCGGGTGACCGAGGGCGAGGAGCCCACCGGCGCGGACGGCGTCGACGAGGCGTGGCTCCACTTCGAGACCGCCGTCGGGCGCGGGCGCGGCCATCTGCGGCTCCAGGACGGCAAGGCCTGGACGTTGCTCACCACCCTGTACGAGCTGACCGGCCACGAGGAGAAGGCGGGCCGCGACCGGCCGATGGGCGCCGAGCACGGGGCGAACAAGGACCGGCAGACCTGGCTGGAGCGCCGGGACGCGGAGGCCGCCGAGCTGGGGTACACGCAGCAGCCGTACGTGCTGGTCATCGGCGGGGGTCAGGGGGGCATCGCCCTCGGCGCCCGGCTGCGGCAGCTCGACGTCCCCACGATCGTGGTCGACAAGCACGCCCGGCCCGGCGACCAGTGGCGCAGCCGCTACAAGTCCCTCTGCCTGCACGACCCGGTCTGGTACGACCACCTGCCCTACCTGCCGTTCCCGGAGAACTGGCCGGTGTTCGCGCCGAAGGACAAGATCGGCGACTGGCTGGAGATGTACGTGAAGGTCATGGAGCTGAACTACTGGAGCTCCACCACGGTCGAGTCGGCGTCGTTCGACGAGGCGGCCGGGACCTGGAGCGTCGAGGTCGTGCGGGACGGCGAGCGGCTGACGCTGCACCCCACCCAGCTGGTGTTCGCCACCGGCATGAGCGGCAAGGCCCGCATGCCGAGCTTCCCCGGGATGGACCGGTTCCGCGGCGAGCAGCAGCACTCGTCCCAGCACCCGGGCCCGGAGGCCTACCGGGGGAAGAAGGTGGTGGTCGTCGGGTCGAACAACTCGGCGCACGACATCTGCGCCGCGCTGTGGGAGCACGGCGCCGACGTCACGATGGTGCAGCGCAGCTCGACGCACATCGTCACCAGCGCCTCGCTGCTGGGCACGATGGAGGGCCTGTACTCCGAGAGCGCCGTGGCGAACGGGATGACCACGCACAAGGCCGACCTGACCTTCGCTTCCCTGCCCTACCGGATCATGGGCGAGTTCCAGAAGCCGCTCTACGACCAGATCCGCATCGACGACGCCGAGTTCTACGCCCGGCTGGAGAAGGCCGGTTTCCAGCTCGACTTCGGCGACGACGACTCGGGGCTGTTCCTGAAGTACCTGCGCCGGGGCTCGGGCTACTACATCGACGTGGGGGCCTCCGAGCTCATCGCGGACGGGTCGGTGACGCTCGTCGGCGGTCAGGTGCGCGAGCTGACCGAGGACGCCGTCGTGACCGATGACGGCACCGAGCTGCCCGCCGACCTGGTCGTCTACGCCACCGGCTACGACTCGATGAACGGCTGGGTCGCCGACCTGGTCGACCAGCAGACCGCCGACCGGCTGGGCAAGGTCTGGGGCCTCGGGTCGGACACGACCAAGGACCCGGGCCCGTGGGAGGGCGAGCAGCGCAACATGTGGAAGCCCACCGCCGTCCCGCAGCTGTGGATGCACGGCGGCAACCTGCACCAGTCCCGGCACTACTCCCTGTACCTGGCCCTGCAGCTCAAGGCCCGGTACGAGGGCATCCCCACGCCGGTGAGCGAGCCGGCCGCCGTCCACCACACGAGCTGAGGGGCGCGCCCCACGGCGGCATGGGAGCCCATGCACCCGGTGACGACGCCGGTGACCGGGTGCCTGGGCTCCCATGCCTGCCCGGGGCGGCTCAGGCGACGGGTTGCCCCGGGACGGACGGCGGGCCAGCGCCCGGCGGGGCAGGTGGCGCAGGGCCTGGAGCCGGGGCCGGGGCCGGGGCGGGTTCGGGCGCCGGCGGCGGCTGAGGCTGCGGCCGCGGGGCGGGCGGGGTGTAGGCCGAGCCGTTGCTGACCCGGATGGTGACGACCTGGCCGACCACCGCGCGACCGCCGGCCGGCGGGCTGGTGCCCAGCAGGGCGCCGGCCGGGCGGTCGCCGTCCACGGTCACCGTCCGCGGCACGAAACCGGCCCCGGCGAGGACGCTGCGGCACGCCGACACCGACTGGCAGCCGGGCACCGGTCGGGTGTTGCCGTTGACGACGGCGGGGTCGGCCGGCGGGAACTCACCGCTGCCGCGGGCGTCGAGCACCGGCGCCATCGCCGCGCGCCAGATGGTGGCCGGTTTGTTGCCGCCGAAGCCGCCGACGTCCTGGTTCTGCTTGGGGTTGAGCACCATGACGCTGGCCGCGATCTCGGGCGTGTAGCCGACGAAGGCGGCCGAGAAGTTGTCCTGGGAGGTCCCGGTCTTGCCGGCGATCTGGTGGCCGGGGACGTAGGCCCGCGACCCGGTCTGGCCCGGGTTCCCGGGCTCGACGTCGCGGCGCAGGATCTGGTTCACGGTGGTGGCCACCCCCGGTGGGATGGCCTCGGGCGTGCACTGGTCACCGCGCACGACGGGCTGGCCGTCGGCGCCCAGCAGCGGCTGGCCGAACCGGTCGAGCACCGCGGTGACCGGGGTGACCAGGCAGCGGGTGCCGCTGGCCGCGAAGGTCGAGTAGGCGCTGGCCAGCGCGAGCGGGCTGGTCTCCTCGGCGCCGAAGGTGAACGAACCGCGGTTCTCGTCGATGATCTGCTGCGCCAGGCCCGGGCGGCTGAACTGGAACAGCCCGGCCGCCTCGGCCATACGCACCGGCTCCTCGACGCTGCCGAGGGCGTCCTCCAGCGCGAGGAAGTAGGTGTTGGAGGACTGGTAGAGCGCCGTGGACAGGTCGAGGGTGGCCGCGTACCGGCCCGCGTTCTCGACGTCGTAGGGCTCGGGTCCGTCGCGGTAGACCCGGGAGACGTAGGGGTCCGACGTCGTCAGCGTGTAGTACTGCGAGTACTGCCTGGCCAGCGCGGCCGCGGCGGTGAACACCTTGTAGGTCGACCCCGACCCCTGGCTGGCGGCGACGTTGAGGTTGTAGGACTCCTGCGCCGGGTCGGTGACGTCGTAGCCGAAGACGCGGTTGACGCTCATCGCCAGCAGGTGCCCGGTGCCCGGCTCCACGGCGGTGAACATCCCGGCCAGCGAGTCGCCCATGGGCAGGGTCTCGAGCACCGCGGCGTCCCCGGCGCGCTGCAGCTCGGGGTCCAGCGTGGTCTGCACGGTCAGGCCGTCGTGCTCGAGCTGCTCCTGGGTCAGGCCGAGGGTCTGGGTGAGGTAGCGCTGCACGAAGTCGCAGACGAAGGGCCCGACCGAGGCCTGCACGCACCCCCGCGGCGGAGGGGCGCCCAGGGTCAGCACGATGGGCTCGGCCTGCGCGGCGGCCACCTGGTCGGCCGGCACCATGCCCAGCTCGGCCATGCGGTCGAGCACCTGGTTGCGCCGGGTGGTCGCCGCCTCGGGGTTCACCGTGGGGTCGTCGTTGGTGGGGCTCTGGGCCAGCCCGGCGAGCATCGCGGCCTGCGGCAGCGAGAGGTCGACCGCGTCGACGGAGAAGTAGATGCGCGCGGCGGCCTGCACGCCGTAGGCGTTCTGCCCGAAGTACACGATGTTGAGGTACCGGGTGAGGATCTCGTCCTTGGAGTAGGTCTCCTCCAGCGCCAGGGCCAACCGGGCCTCGCGCAGCTTGCGGTCGATCGTCTGCTCGGTGGCGGCTGCGGCCTCCTCGGGCGTATCGGCGGTCTGCAGCAGCGTCTGCTTGACCAGCTGCTGGGTCAGCGTCGAGCCGCCCTCCCGCACGTCGCCGGCCACCAGGTTGGTGACCGCGGCGCGCAGCGTGCCCTGCACGTCGAGCCCGTTGTGGCTGTAGAACCTCGCGTCCTCGATGGCGACCATCGCCTGCTTCATGACGTCGGCGATGCGGTCGGCGGCGACCGGGGCGCGGTTCTCGTCGTAGAACCCCGTGATGGGCTCGCCGTCGGCCGCCAGCAGGACGGTGTTGCCCGCCGGGGTGCGGTCGGTCAGCTCGACCGGCAGCGTGTCCAGCAGGGACGCCGAGTTGCGCGCGGTCACCCCCAGGCCGCCGACCACCGGGAAGAGGACGGCGGCCACCAGGACCCCAGCCAGCACGACGGCGCCCAGCAGCTGGGCGAGCGTGCCGATCCGCCGGGCGGCGCTCATCTCGCACCCTTCTCGCAGGTCACCGGGCACCCACAGAACCAGAGCACGCCGACGTTCCACAACCGCCCGATCGGGCGCAGCCCGCCCCGGGGACGACGCACCGGGTGGCGCCCGGCCGTGCGCCGTAGTTCACTGGTGACCGGGAGGGGAGTACCCCCAGCGCGCTCCTGTCGTCAGTACGGCCCCGCGGTCGGGGCCCGGCGCAGCGGACCCGGCACCGGGTCGGGGGAGACCTCCGGTTGGTCACACCGACTGGAGGCTGCTCGTGGACGTCCCCCTCTGGCTGTGGATCGCCGTGCTCGGCGTCATCGTCGCCATGCTCGCGGTCGACCTGTTCGCCCACCGGCGGGCGCACGTCATCGGCGTGCGCGAGGCCGCGGTCTGGTCGGCGGTCTGGGTGCTGCTCGGCGTCGGCTTCGGCGCCTGGGTCTGGGTCACCTACGGCGCCGAGCTCGGCCAGCAGTACTACGCCGGCTACCTGATCGAGAAGTCCCTGGCCGTCGACAACGTCTTCGTCTGGGCGATCATCTTCACCTTCTTCGCGGTGCCCCGGGAGTACCAGCACCGGGTGCTGTTCTACGGCGTCCTGGGGGCGCTGGTGCTGCGCGGCGCGTTCATCGCCGGCGGTGCGGCGCTGATCGCCAACTTCGGCTGGGTGCTGTACCTGTTCGCGGCGTTCCTGCTGGTCACCGGGTACCGCATGCTCCGCCAGCGCGACGAGCACGTCGACCCCTCGACCTCCCGCACCCTGCGGCTGTTCCGGCGGCTGGTCCCGATGACCGACGCCTACCACGGCCAGCGGTTCCTGGTCCGGCGCGGCGGCGCCGTGCTCGCCACGCCGCTGCTGGCGGTCCTGGTGCTCGTCGAGGTCACCGACGTCGTGTTCGCCGTCGACTCGATCCCGGCCATCTTCGCCGTCACCGACGAGCCGTTCCTGGTGTTCACCGCCAACGCGTTCGCGATCCTGGGCCTGCGGGCGATGTACTTCCTGCTCGCCGACCTCATCCACCGCTTCGTCTACCTCAAGACCGGCCTGGCGCTGGTGCTGGTGTGGGTCGGCATCAAGATGGCGCTCAAGATCGACGTCTACTACGTGCCCACCACGGTCAGCCTGGCGGTCATCGCCACCATCCTGGGCGTCTCGGTCTGGGCGAGCCTGCGGGCCACCCGCGGCCAGGGTCGCCGCGCCGTGGAGGCACCGGCGGACCCGCCGTTCCGCCGGGCCACCGAGGAGGAGCTGGCCTCGGTGCAGCCGGTGTTCCGCCGGGCCGGCAGGCACGTCGAGACCTGACCGCAACGTGCGGGGTGCACCCTGGAGACCCGCACCGACCCCGAGGAGCACCCCGCATGCCGTCCCCGCGCACACGACCGCCCTGGACTGGCTGCGCGAAGCCGGCCTGGTGGGCGCCAAGGAGGGCTGCGCCGAGGGCGAGTGCGGCGCCTGCTCGGTGCTGGTCGCCCGGCCCGGGACGACGACACCCACCCGCTGGACGGCGCTCAACGCCTGCCTGGTGCCGGTGCTGGCGCTCGACGGCCAGGAGGTGGTGACCGCCGAGGGCCTGGGCACCCCCGACGACCTGCACCCCGTGCAGCAGGAGATGGCGGTGCGCGGCGGCTCGCAGTGCGGCTACTGCACCCCGGGCTTCGTCTGCTCGATGGCCGCGGAGTTCTACCGGCCCGGTCGCGCGCCCGGCGAGCCCACCGCCGAGCACGGCGCGAACGGCTTCGACCTGCACGCCCTCTCCGGCAACCTGTGCCGCTGCACCGGGTACCGGCCGATCCGCGACGCCGCCTACGCCCTGGCCTCCCCGAACGCCGACGACGCGCTGGCCGGCCGGCAGGACCGTCCCGCCCCCGCGCCCGCCACCACCGACGTCCCCGGGTTCACCCGCCCGGCGGACCTGGCCGAGGCGCTGCAGGTGCTCGCCGAGCACCCCGACGCCGTCGTCGTCGCCGGGTCCACCGACCACGGCGTGGAGGTCAACCTGCGCGGGCTGCGCGCCCCGCACGTGGTGGCGATCGACCGGCTGCCGGAGCTGCGCGGGGTCTCGGTGACCGACGACGTCGTCGAGATCGGCGCCGCCGTGACCCTGTCCGAGGTGGCCACCCGGCTCGACGGCGCCGTCCCGCTGCTGGACCTGCTGCTGCCCCAGTTCGCCTCGGTGCTGATCCGCAACGGCGCCACGCTCGGCGGCAACCTGGGCACCGGCTCCCCCATCGGCGACACCGCCCCCGGCCTGCTGGCCCTCGACGCCTCCCTGGTGCTGGTCTCGGCGGCCGGTGAGCGCGTGGTGCCGCTCGCCGACTACTTCACCGGCTACCGGCGCAGCGTGCGGACGGCGGGCGAGCTGATCCGCGCCGTCCGCATCCCGCAGCCGCAGCCCACCCTCGTCGGGTTCACCAAGATCGCCAAGCGCCGGTTCGACGACATCTCCAGCGTCGCGGTCGCCGTCGGCCTCGACGTGGTCGACGGGGTCGTCACGGCGGCCCGGATCGGGCTGGGCGGGGTGGCCGCCACCCCGATCCGCGCCCGCGCCACCGAGGAGGCCCTGGTCGGGGCCGCCTGGCCCGACGTCGCCGCGGCCGCCGACATGCTCGCCACCGAGGGCACCCCGCTGGACGACCACCGGGCCAGCGCCGCCTACCGCCGGGCGATGCTCCGGCAGTCCCTGCTCAAGATCGCTGCGTCGGAGGTGCCGGCATGAGCGCGTTGTCCGAACGTCCCCTCGGCGCCGTCGTCGGCGCCGCCGTCCCGCACGAGGCCGCCGCCCTGCACGTCACCGGCCGGGCGCTGTACACCGACGACCTGGTCGGCCGCACGGAGGGCGTGCTGCACGCCTGGCCGGTGCAGGTGCTCGCCGCGCACGCGCGGGTCACCGACGTCCGCACGCAGGCCGCGCTCGCCGTCCCCGGGGTCGTCCGGGTGCTCACCGCGGCCGACGTCCCGGGGGTGAACGACGCGGGCGTGAAGCACGACGAGCCGCTGTTCCCCGACGAGGTGATGTTCTACGGCCACGCGGTGGCCTGGGTGCTCGGCGAGACGCTGGAGGCCGCCCGGCTCGGCGCGGTCGCCGTCGAGGTGGACGTCGAGGAGCTGCCCGCCGTGGTCACGGTGCGCGACGCGGTGGCCGCGGGGTCCTTCCAGGGTGGGCAGCCCACCCTGCTGCGGGGCCCGGACGTCGAGGAGGCGCTGGCCGGGTCGGCGCACGTGTTCAGCGGCGAGTTCGAGTTCGCCGGCCAGGAGCACTTCTACCTGGAGACGCACTGCGCGCTGGCCCAGGTCGACGAGAACGGCCAGGTGTTCGTGCAGTCCAGCACCCAGCACCCCACCGAGACGCAGGAGATCGTCGCCCACGTGCTGGGCCTGGCCAGCAGCGAGGTCACCGTCCAGTGCCTGCGCATGGGCGGCGGGTTCGGCGGCAAGGAGATGCAGCCGCACGGCCTGGCCGCGATCGCCGCCCTGGGCGCGCGGTTGACCGGCCGACCGGTGCGGCTGCGGCTCAACCGCGCGCAGGACATCACGATGACCGGCAAGCGGCACGGGTTCCTGGCCCAGTGGCGGGTCGGGTTCGACGACGACGGCCGGCTCACCGCGCTGGACGCCACGCTCACCTCGGACGGCGGCTGGAGCCTGGACCTCTCCGAGCCGGTGCTCGCCCGGGCACTGTGCCACGTCGACAACGCGTACTGGATCCCCGCCGTCCGGGTGAACGGCCGGATCGCGAAGACCAACAAGACCTCGCAGACGGCGTTCCGCGGGTTCGGCGGGCCGCAGGGCATGCTGGTCATCGAGGACGTGCTGGGCCGCTGCGCCCCGACGCTGGGGTTCACCGCCGAGGAGCTGCGCCGCCGGAACTTCTACGCACCCGGCCAGGAGACGCCCTACGGCCAGCCCGTGCGGCACGCCGACCGGCTGCAGAAGGCCTGGCAGCAGGTGCTGGACTCCTCGGGCTTCCACGACCGGACCGCCGAGGTCGAGCAGTTCAACGCCGGGTCGATCCACGTGAAACGGGGTCTGGCGATCACCCCGGTCAAGTTCGGCATCTCGTTCAACTTCACCGCCTTCAACCAGGGCGGGGCACTGGTGCACGTCTACAAGGACGGGTCGGTGCTCATCACCCACGGCGGCACCGAGATGGGCCAGGGCCTGCACACGAAGATGCTGCAGGTCGCGGCCACCGCCCTCGGCGTCCCGCTGTCCCGGGTGCGGCTGGCGCCCACCCGCACCGACAAGGTGCCCAACACCTCGGCCACCGCGGCGAGCTCGGGTGCCGACCTCAACGGCGGCGCGGTGAAGAACGCCTGCGAGCAGATCCTGGCCCGGCTGGCGCAGGTCGCGGCCGAGCAGCTGCACGTGCCGGCCGCCGACGTCCGGTTCGTCGGGGGCCGGGTGCGCGGGCTGGACGCCGAGGGGCCCTCGGTGGCCTGGGAGGACGTCGTCCGGCTGGCCTACTTCTCGCGGGTGCAGCTGTGGGCGGCCGGCTTCTACCGCACCGAGGGCCTGCACTGGGACTCCGCGGCGATGCGCGGCGAGCCGTTCAAGTACTTCGCCTACGGGGTGGCCGCCGCCGAGGTCGAGGTCGACGGGTTCACCGGCGCCTACCGGGTGCGGCGGGTGGACATCGTGCACGACGTCGGCGACTCGCTGTCCCCGCTGGTCGACCTCGGCCAGGTCGAGGGCGGGTTCGTGCAGGGCGTGGGCTGGCTGACCCTGGAGGACCTCCGCTGGGACGCCACCACAGGCAAGATCACCACCTCGTCGGCGTCGACGTACAAGCTGCCGAGCTTCTCCGAGATGCCCGAGGACTTCCGGGTCTCGCTGCTGGACGCCGCGCACGAGGACGGTGCGGTCTACGGCTCCAAGGCCGTCGGGGAGCCCCCGCTGATGC
The DNA here is from genome assembly GCF_037083825.1 of Klenkia sesuvii. NCBI lineage: Bacteria > Bacillati > Actinomycetota > Actinomycetes > Geodermatophilales > Geodermatophilaceae > Klenkia > Klenkia sesuvii. The sequence continues at coordinate 3,345 of NZ_JBAPLU010000017.1, read as the reverse complement.
TCGCGTTCTCGGTGCGCGAGGCGCTGCGGCAGGCCGCCGCCGCCTTCGGACCGGCCGGGCACACCGTCGACCTGGCCTCCCCCGCGACCCCCGAGGCGGTGTACTGGGCGGTCGAGGCGGCCCGGACCGCCGAGGGCGCGCACGTCGTCCCCGGTTCGGTCCCGCCGCCGGCCCCCGACGGCCCCCCGATCCGCCCGGAGTCCGAGCGCGTGCTGGGCCAGCTCTGATGCGGGCGAACCCCTGATGCGCTGGGACCGCGCCGTGCAGGCGCTGCGCGACCGCCGCGAGGCCGGCGTGCTGGTGACCGTGGCGACGGTGCGCGGGCACTCCCCGCGGGAGGCCGGCGCCAAGATGGTCGTCTCCGCGACGGCGCAGTACGGGACCGTCGGCGGCGGCAACCTCGAGGCGATCGCGGTCGAACGGGCCCGTGAGCTGCTGACCTCCGGCGGGGGCACCCAGGTCGTGGAGGTCGCCCTGTCGGACAAGGCGCCCTACCAGCACGGCGTGCAGTGCTGCGGCGGCGAGGTCGGGCTGCTGCTCGAGCCGCTGCCCGTCGTCCCGGCGGTCGCGGTGTTCGGGGTCGGGCACGTGGGCCTGGAGCTGGCCCGGATCCTGGCCCGGCACGACCTCGACCTGCACATGGTCGACAGCCGGCCCGCGCAGCTGACCCCCGAGCGGCTGGCGGTGCTCGACGACGCGCTGGCCGCGGTGCACGTGCACCAGGTGCCGGTGCTGCCCGAGCTGGTGCTGGCCGAGCTGCCGGCCGGGGCGCACGTGCTGGTGATGACGCACGACCACGCCGAGGACGCGGCGCTCTGCGACGCCGCCCTGCGCACGCCCGGGTTGGCCTCCATCGGGCTGATCGGGTCGGCCGGCAAGTGGGCGCGGTTCCGCCGCACGCTGGTCGCCGACGGCGCCCCGGACCCGGACCGCATCGTCTGCCCGATCGGGTTGCCGGAGCTCTCGGGCAAGGACCCCGCGGTGATCGCGGTCAGCGTCGCCGCTTCGCTGCTGGGGGCCTTCGCCCGCGTGGCCCCGTGACGCTGTACCGGGGCACGTTCCTGGACACCCCGGTCGCCGGGTCGCTGCGCACCCTCGACGGGGTCGTGCAGGTCGAGGACGGCGTGGTCGTGGCCCGCGGGCCCGCTGCGGACTTCCCCGCCGCGGACGTCGACCTGCGCGGGGGCGTCGTGCTGCCCGGGCTGGTGGACACCCACGTCCACTTCCCGCAGGTGCGGGCCATCGGCGGGCTGGGGATGCCGCTGCTGGACTGGCTCGACGAGTGCGCGCTGCCCGAGGAGTGCAAGCTTGCGGCGCCCGACTACGCCGCAGCGGTCGCGGCGGAGTTCGTCGACGGCCTGGCCCGTGCCGGGACGACGACCGCGTTGGTGTTCGGCTCGCACTTCGCCACAGCGGTGGACGCGCTGTTCACCGAGGCGGCGCGGGTCGGTCTGCGGGTGACGTCGGGCCTGGTGGTCAGCGACCTGCTGCTGCCCGACGAGCTGCTCACCTCGGCGTCCCGGGCGCTCGACGAGGGACGTGCGCTGGCCGAGACGTGGCACGGGGTCGGCCGGGCCCGGTACGCGGTGACGCCGCGGTTCTCGCTGTCGTGCTCGCCCGCGTTGCTCGAGTCGTGCGCATCGCTGCTCGCCGAGGTGGACGGCGCGCTCTTCACCTCGCACGTGAACGAGAACCTGGCCGAGGTGGCCGCGGTCGCGGAGCTGCACGGCGGCTACGTGGACAGCTACGACCGGTTCGGCCTGCTCGGACCTGGGTCGGTGCTGGCCCACGACGTGCACCCGACCGACGCGGAGCTCGCCGTCCTGGGGTCGCGCGGGACGGCGGTGGCGCACTGCCCGACCTCGAACGCGGCGCTGGGCAGCGGCCTGTTCCCGCTCCGCCGGCACCGGGCGGCCGGGGTGCGGGTTGCGCTGGGCTCGGACGTCGGCGCCGGCACCGGGTTCTGCCTGCTCAAGGAGGGGTTGCAGGCCTACTTCGGCCAGCGGCTGCTCGGCGGCGCCGGTGAGCCGCTGACGCCGGCGGACCTGCTGCACCTGGCCACCGCGGCGGGTGCGGATGCCCTGGGGCTGCCCGAGGTGGGCCACCTGTCGGTCGGCATGCGCTTCGACGCCGTGTGGGTCCGACCCGAACCCGGCTGCACGCTGGACGTCGCCCTGCGCACCGCCGCCGACCCCGACGCCGCCCTCGCCAAGGTCTTCGCCCTGGCCGGCCCGCCCGACCTGGCCGGCGTCTGGGTCGACGGCGACCGCATCCGCGGCTGATCAGGCGGGGCCGTTCGCGTCGAGGTTGGCACGAGGACGCGCAGCAGCAGGTCCGTACTGCGGCCCGCCGAGCACCCGCGGGTGCGGTCGACCACTGCTGGACGACGTCGTCGATCTCCTATGCCTGCTTGCTCGCACCCTCGTCGGCCACCCCGTCCGCCCTCACTGCTGCTCTCTGCACACACGACGCGATGGGTTCACCGGGAGGTGCGATCAACTGGGATCCTCTCGATCGTGGATGCCGACGACCTCCTGGACCGGGGCTGCGACCTCGCCGAGGCCGGGTTCCCGGAGGAGGCGGCGGCCTGCTTCGCACAGGCCGAACAGCTCGGGTCAGCGATCGGGGCGTTCAATCTGGGCAACACGTTGCCGGACCTCGGCCGACCGCACCTGGCGGTCGACGCCTACGAGCGCGCCGTGGCGGGCGGGGAGGACGACGCACGGCTGAACCTGGGCCTCGTGCTGGTCGAGCTCGGAGACGTCGCAGGCGGGACAGCGGTCCTCCGGCCTGCTCGTCCGGACGAACCGCCTCGACGAGGCGTTGGACGTGCTGCAGCGCGGCCTCGAACTCGGCGAGGTCGTGTGCATGCTTCCGCTGGGCAACCTGCAGTGGGAAGCGTTCGGCGACGTCGACGCCGCCGAGCTCGCCTACCGAGCAGGCGTCGCGGCGGGTGACATGAACTGCCGTACGAACCTCGGGTTGCTCCTCCTCGAGGAACGCGACGACCGCGTCGGCGCCGAGGTAGAGCTCAGGCGCGCGTCCGCCGACGGCGACGCGCTGGCGGACCAGCTGCTCAGCAAGCACTGGGGAGGCTGACCGAGCCGACGGACGCTCAGCTGCGGTCGAACAGGGGTGGGTCTGCGGTGTGCAGGTCGGGGAGTGGGTGGCCGCGGGTGTCGGTGAGGACGCCGGTGATGATCTCCCGGCCGCCGGGCCGGAACGTGCGCCAGTGCTTCTCGTCGGGGTCCCATCGCAGTGCGTAGCCGTGGTGGACCTGGGTGTGGTGGCGTTCGCACAGCAACGCGGTGTTCTCGAGGCTGGTGGCGCCGCCGTCGATCCAGT